>ONJG01000045.1 GCA_900318105.1 uncultured Eubacteriales bacterium | reverse complement strand
GGCACGATGCATAATATCCAAGTGGACAAAGGCTGAGGCTGATGAGCTTGCTGAAAAAGTAATGGCTATGGACACTAAAGATGAAATCGTAGCGGCTCTTAAAGCCGCGGCCAAGGAATAGAAAGGTAAAAATAAGCAAGCCTTTTTACAGGCCGTCGCCACGATAGAGTGGGAGTAAGACAGCTCTGTCACGAGGCAGTAATAGGGTGATTTAGAAGGCTTTTCCTGCTTTTGCAAACATATCAACTGCATCCTTGAGAATATCACGGACGAGTCTGATACATTCCGGATTAAGATTGGTATATGTATCTCTGACGGTATGATAATAATCCTGAGGCGTGAAAGCTACTCCGCATATTGCGGCTGCCTTTACGCCGATGGCCGAAAATGCCTCGGAGTCGTTGGCTCCGGGGTAAAACTCGGCAGTAGGTATATCAAGTCCGTTTTTTATTGACGCGAAATACAGCAGGTTGCAGACCTCCTCGCTGTTAGATTCGGTATAGTTGATACCCCGGGAGAAGATTCTCAGTTCTTCAGGCGAGTGGATTGTGTCCGGGGCTATTACCACGGTATTAAGGGACAGCAAATCTTCCACATTTTCATCAGCGAAGGCAAGAGCACCGCGAAGACCCGGTTCCTCAGCATCTGTAATCAGGCAGCAGACCTCGGTGTCGTCATAGCGCATATCGTTATCCGCCATTTCCCTTATGATGCTCATAGCCAGGTAGCAGCCAGTCAGGTTGTCGTTTGCTCCGTCCACGACGGTGCGCCAGTCTATAAAGAAAAGCAGAGGCATGTACAGGATCGAGTTTACAATCTCAATTACCGCAAATACATGCAACGCCTTTTCAGGCAGGAAATCCGCCAGAGCCAGGTTGCAGAAAATGAAATTGACAGCCCAGTAAAGAAAAGCAGATCCAATGCAGGTAACGATCAGAAACATTGGAAAATGCTTGAGAATCGGCATCTCCCAGGCGGCATCTGCATGACCGCACAGGATGATGCGCCGTTTGGGAGTATTTTTGGCACGACGTACCATATAGAGGTTCTGGCCTGTTTTTTTTGGATACAGCTTGTCCGTAAAAGGCTTGTACAGTATGTATTCAACGACGATAATAATCATCGCCATTATAGTCAGTACCAACGATACTATATATGACCATGGCCTTCCGGCATATACGCCGTAAACGAAAAAGCCGCACGCCACAAGGCAGAGAAATGCATCGAGAGGTATCGAGCCTATAAATGCGTGTGGATGAACCTCAAACTGCTGAGTCCGTATCTCATCAACACAGTCTTTCATGGCTTCAGACATTTCCGCCTGAGCTGTTTTTACCGATTCGCATCCCGCGGAGCGTCTCTTATGATTTTTGCATATAGATTCTATTCCGTCAGTTATATATTTGATGTAGTCCATATCTGCCGTCCTATTCTCTCGTAGTCTGGAACCGTCTGTATTGCTCCAGTATGTTTTTGCGGTAAGTATGCGTAATGACACAGGTCACGACTGCAATGATAATTACAAACAACACGGCAGGCAGAAAAATGGCCAGCAGCTCATTGATCTTTGTACCGGCTTCATCGATGATCTCCGGCCTGAGAGCCATCTCCAGTGTCGTGCCTACCTCAACTACAGACCCCGGTTTCAGCCTGATGACATTCAGGTCATAAAAAGTGAGGAATGAAGTCAGCAGCAGGGGAACAAAAGAGCCCATAACCGTGATGACTGAAATAAATACCGAATAGAACAGAGAGCAATACTGCACGCTGAGCAGCATGGGGAAAATAAACAGAATGCTTCCGCCGACACCCATTGTGGATGTGGTGGTGATGGCAGTAATGACGAAACTTATACCAAGTATCCATTTAAGCCAGTCTCCGGAACCTTCTTTTTTTGTGATAACTGTCAGCTCCACGAATGAAATGATCAGCAGCACCGCAGAAAAGCCCATAAATGCAGTTGTTGCACGGAGTTCGGGAACAGTAAAATACAAGAGCACGGATAATGCAGTCAAAAGCAGCTCAAGACCGACAAACAGACGTGCACTCACAAGGTTTGCTGAACGATCAATGGCGTTGAACAAACCGAGCTTACCTTTATTCATCATTGAATCCGATATCAAGTCTGAAGCCCCCTTTCTTAATACACTTAATCATCTTTGAAATTATATTGCTCGCTGTTGATAACTGTCAAGCGAACTGCCGGCTGCCGCACTTCGTGCATGCAGCTTTATGACCTTCAGAATAGAAAATGGCGATTGAGTCTGTTAGAATGGTTATACCAATATCAGAACAACATATGAGCAATCGGGCAGACTATCAGAAGACTTATGATGGTGCGCTCGAGGAAGATGACGAAGAGCTCGAAAATATTAATCGGAAGATGAGAGCCCAGTATGAGGCCTCCCACCTCATCAAGGAAGAGCACCTGTGTGACGGATACAACCGCAACGATAAACTTCGTGGCGGCAGGTGCAGTTGTTCCCGCAATGATGACGGACGGAGTAAACATATCGGCGAATCCGACTATCATGGTGGAGGATGCAGCTACCGCGTCCTCCACTTTTAATAGCTCAAGAAGCGGTACGAAGGGCTTACCCAGGAACTGAAAAATCTCCGTGTGATTTGCGAGTATGAGAGCAACGGTTCCGATGCACATAACGGTGGGGAGCACGCTGAACCACATGCTGACGCAGTTTTTGAATCCGCTGTAAAAGAATTCACCCGCTCCCTTGTGCTCTGCGACCCTTTTCATTGCAAGCGAGAGTCCGTATTCCCTGGAATTTTTAAACTCGGGAGGAATGCTCTCAGACATGGCTTTTCCGGGCACGAGATAAGTGTCTTTCTTTAACGACAGAGGCGGTATGCGCGGGCAGATAATCGCGCAGATTATACCCACAAAGCAGATAAGCAGATAGTAGACACCGAAATGCTGCATCATACCGACCTGGTTAAGAACCACGAGACTGAATGTTATGGACACGGCGGAAAATGTCGTCGATATTACGGCAGCCTCACGGGCGGAGTAGTATCCGCCTTCGTACTGATTGCATGTGAGCATGACGCCGAGGGTGCCGTCGCCTATCCAGGAAGTAATACAGTCCACAGCCGCACGGCCGGGTACCCTGAAGACGGGCCTCATATATCTGGTAAGAAGCGCACCGACAAATTCCAGCAGGCCGAAATCAAGTAGCAGCGGAAGCAGAAAGCTCGCAATGGCAAATATAATTACAAGACCCGATATGAGATCGAGGGCAACGCCGCCCTGATCCGGATCCGATATAACGGCGATTACACGTGCAGGCAAACCGGCACTGTCTGCATCTTCCGATCCAAGCAGAGTGAGCCATGCAAATATGCATCCGAGCACGCGGACTGCAATCCACGGAGGACTGCAGCAAAAGCAATCGGAAAGAACTTCATTTTGCATTATGAATTTCGGCTTTGTCTGTGCGATGAGTGCAATTGCTGCAGATATCGTAAGTATGATTACGCAGATATGGGGAAGGTAGCTCCCTATCACTCCGTTGATTATGTCTGCCAGCACTTTAACCGCTATGGTCCAGACTCCGTTCACCAGAAGAGGAACCATAAAGAGCAGAACTCCCACGGCCGATGGAATGATGAATAACAATTTCAGTTTTGTCTGTTTACTCATGATTGTCACATTATACACGAAATTACCCGCTGCAGTAACAGAACATAAGGCGTTAACCTAAATGTAACCGGGATATGGTAATCTTAATGGGCAATATGAAGCTTATCGAAAAGGAAAGAGAGGAGCGACATGTCAGAGAAAGAAAAGAAAGTATTTGAGCAGGATGTGAATAAAAAAGAACTGGATTCTGTTTCGGGCGGAGACAGAGAATACTGTGCCAAAGTCGGATTCAATCCCCATGTTGAAAGAGAGTGCAGCTTTAATATGAATGATCCTTGCCGTCGCGACATAGCTAAATACTAAGAAGAACAACATGACAGGGACAGGACTATGAAACAAAAAAGAGAAGACAAGTTAAGTGAAAATCGACCGGAGCGTGTCTCGGAAGAGATGATGGAAAAAGTGTATATAAGTGAAATAATGACGACTTTTCCGGAGGGCGAGGTATCTGCCACTGAGGAGAAGGTATATGAAAAACTGAAGGAACTAGGCACTTCATTTGAAAGAGTGGATAATGACTCCATCTCAACAATGGAGGAGTGCGAGGAAGTCGGAAAGGTGCTCGGCACGGAGATATGCAAGAGCATACTGGCGTGCACGCGAAACAAATCCGAGTACTATCTGATCATAATGCCGGGGGACAAGCGCTTTGTGAGCAAGCTCGCATCAAAAGCGATAGGCTCATCCAGGCTGTCCTTTGCATCACCTGAGGACATGCAGGAGATGCTTGGGACGACACCGGGCAATGCATCACCCCTCGCCGTTGTAAACGACTGCGATGGGAAAGTAAAACTTGTAATTGACAGTGAACTTGCAGAAGAGGATTACATAGCCTGCAACACGGGTGCGAACACGACACATATAAGGTTCAGGACACATGACCTTATCGATACAATACTTCCGGCGTTCTCACACAAACCCGTAATTGTGGAACTCCCGGATGAGCAATAAAAAACCGTAACAAAAGAATGTGAGTGGCTGGTGTATGCCGGTCACTTTTGCTGTTTTTTATTAGTAACCACATTGTGACAAAATGGTTTATAATATCTTGTAAATAACTGATAAAATAAACAAGGAGACAGACTGAATTGGGATATTATGAGGATTTGCCCGAAATTGATATAAATGAAAAGCTTGAAGATATGAAGCTGTTTGAAAACGCAGTGCTTGTGGATGTGCGCGAACCATCCGAGTATGCCGAAGGTCACATACCGGGCGCTGTAAATCTTGAGGCCAAGCGCTGCAACAGGTTTTTCCGAAAGCAGGTCGAAGCCGTGCTGCCGGATAAAACAGCACATATATACATGTATTGCTACAGCGGAGCAAGAAGCGGGATGGCAGCGGCATTTCTCAGACAGATGGGATATGACCGTGCAGAAAACATAGGCGGGTTTGAATCATACACAGGACCCGTGGAACACAGTGAGATTCATTTATAAGCAATATAGGAGACAGATGATGATAGATACCGGTTTAATAGACAAAGAACTGATGGATTACTACAGGGAGCTGAGTCCGGCAGAGAGGAAACTCAGACTGGAAGCCTTCGAAAACCAGGATGAGAAAGTGACAGAGTTCTGCAGGGAACTTTATAAAAGAAGACATACGGATCCGAAACATCCTGAAAAAACAGTGGACTTTCTGCTTTGGAAACTTGCATATCTGCCGGGGCTTTACGCAAAAAAATGGCTGTTTGGCGGACAGGTTAAAAGAGAAGCTGCGGCTACGGTGGAGGAACTCGGTCTGGAGAATCCTGATAAATACAGTGATATCGAACAAACGCTCATCTATCTGGAATTCCGTAATGCCGCAAAGCGATATCTTTCGACCTGCGAAAGCGATGGGTATGCCAACGGCTTTTTCGGACTCAAGAAAAGCACGCCGGAGGACAAAAAATTAAAGGCGGCAGAGGACATATGGAGTTCATCCAGATGGCTGGCCATCAGATCAGGAGAGGTGGACAGGCTTGAGATCTGGTGTCTGGCTCTAAGGGACGAACTTTTCCAGTATGATAAGACCTGTGAGATTTATTACGGGGAACTGGAGAAAAAAGCAGGGTATTAGCAGGGTATTAGAAAGAGGATTGTAAGAGGAGAGGTACTATGTTAATTCTGGCAACAATGGAACACAGCTTATTGATAAAGGAGACAAGTTATTCGTCGGAGCATAAGAGCTGGATAAAAGAACTGAAATAACAAACGGGGTATTGGCAAAGGCGGAGTTAAATGGCATCACAGGGATTGGATAGAAAAGCACAGCAGGTAGAAAATGAACCTATGCTTATAAGCGAAAAAAGAAGAGGAAGCATAATAATACAGGTAACTCTGATGTTCGTGCTTTGCGTTGTCATCACGGGCATGATTACTTATGTTTCCCAGCGAAACCGCTCGGACAAACTGGTAAAAGATCAGCTGGAGTTCAGAGCGGGCAGACTTGCGGCGGAAACCTCCAAAATCATCCACGACTATGCGGCGTATGCATGGATTCTGGACTACTGGCATAATCATGCAAAGGAAATGGATATTGAATACGACGCAGACTTTGTCCTTACATCCGAGACCGCAAAAAAAGCAGGAGAGCTTCAAAAGAAATATCCGGATATACAGCTCAGATATGCCACAAAGTATGAAATAGAGAGTATGGCACCGGAGGATCAGAAGAAATATGCCGAGGTGGTCTATTCGTGGATTCTCACCAGACTCAATGAAATCAAGAGTGTGAACAGAGTTGATTATCTGTTCATTGTGGAGACGAAAGCTCCTTACGACAAGCAGTTCTTTGTCATGAGCGCTGCAGATCCCGGGGCTGTCCGCGGCACTGAATATGAGCAGGTATACACGATAGGCGTTGAGTCCGAGGTGTCGGATTACCAGAAAGAGGGCATGAAAAATGCCGCAAAGCACGTATCTCATCTGGCAAATGCGGGTCAGTACGTTGACTACTATTCTTATCTTGATATTATCGGCGGCAGGACATATCTGATCGGTATGACATACGATTACTATGCCATCATAGATGACATAGATACACAGACAAAAGTCGGTTCGGTTCTGTCGATGCTTTATCAGGTAATGCTGCTTGCAGCCTGTCTGCTGGGGATTTATTTCCTTGTACTAAATCCGCTCAAGTACGTGCAGTCAAACATCAGATTGTACAGGGACACAAAGGACAGCAAGATTGTAGACGAGAATCTTTCAAAACTAAATCTGAATAACGAAATAGGCGAACTCGCGACCGACGTCACGGATTTGTCGCTGGAGATGGATAATTATCTGGAAGAAATAAAGAAAATCACTTCCGAAAAAGAAAGAATAGGAGTGGAGCTGAGCCTGGCCAGCCGCATACAGCAATCCATGATCCCGCATAATTTCCCGCCGTTTCCGGACAGAAAGGAATTTGATATTTATGCGAGCATGGATCCAGCCCGTGAGGTAGGAGGGGATTTCTATGATTTCTTCATGGTCGACGACGACCATCTGGGACTTGTAATGGCTGATGTATCCGGCAAAGGCATACCGGCAGCGCTGTTTATGATGATATCAAAGACCATACTCAAAAGCGTGGCCATGCTCGAATGCGAAGCGGATGAAATTCTGAGTAGAACAAATGAAGCGCTTTGCTCGGAAGAAAACCAGGTGGAGATGTTCGTAACCGTGTGGGCCGGAATTCTTGAGATTTCAACAGGGATAATCACTGCTGCGAATGCAGGTCATGAATATCCTGTGATTAAGAATCCGGATGGCAATTATGAACTCCTGAAAGATCCCCACGGCCTTGTAATCGGAGGTGCGGAAGGATTCAAATACAAATCGTATCAGATTAAGATGGAGCCGGGCAGTAAGTTATTCCTGTATACGGACGGAATCCCGGAGGCGACGGATGCAGACAAGAATATGTTCGGAATAGAGCGCATGGTGGACGCTCTGAACAGCAAGCCTGATGCCGATCCAAAGGAGACCCTGGAGGTCGTCAGAAACAAGGTGGACGAGTTTGTAAAGGATGCAGAGCAGTTCGATGATCTGACGATGATGTGTTTTGAATACAAAGGCAAACAGTGATAATATAACTACGTATGAACATAAATATTGACGGATATGACATCAACTATAAAATAACGACTCCGAAGGGCAGGCCAAGGACCGCTGTCATCCTGCAGGGATGGGGCACAGACCTTACTATGTACGATTCAATGGCAGCTGCCATTTCGGACAAATACAAGGTAATTCAGCTTGATTTGCCAGGATTCGGTGCAAGTGATGAGCCCTCTGAAGCATGGAGTGTTGATGAATATTGCGATTTCTTTTGCAAATTCATGAAGGAGCTCAAGGTCAGGAAGGCTGCACTTATAGGGCACTCTTATGGAGGCAGGATGATTATCAAAATGGCTGCGAGAGAAAAGCTGCCTTTTGATATTTCAAAGATAGTTCTTGTGGACAGCGCGGGCATAATGCCTGAGAGAAGCGCGGCCGTGGATTTCAAGGTAAAGCGCTACAAAGTAATGAAGAGATTCCTCACGAGCGATCTGATACACTCGCTCTTTCCGGAGGTCATCGATTACTGGCTGAGCAAGCAAGGCTCTGAGGATTATAAAAAAGCAAGTCCGGTGATGAAGGCCGCTTTGGTTAAGGCAGTAAATGAGGATCTTAAGGACATCATGCCCGATGTAAAACAGGAGACACTGCTGGTGTGGGGCACCGAGGATATGGATACGCCACTTTCTGATGCGCACACCATGGAAGAACTGATGCCAAATGCAGCACTTGTGGAATTTGAAGGAGCGGGACATTACTCCTTCCTTGAGCAGCCGGTTTTGTTCAGGAGCATTCTGAGGTCGTTTCTTGAGGCCGATAAAAAGCCTGCAAGAAAAAAGAAGGGCGGTGAGGATCAATGATTATACTGACTCTCATCACTCTGGTGCTCGCAGTGCCCGCATACTGGCTGACTCTCAGGTACAATATGCACATGTTCCAGCTCAACGGCTACAAGGACAAAGAGCAGTTTGACTGGATAAAAAAGAACTTCCACATGCAGTGGATACTGGTGTTCTCCATGGCATGGGGTTTTGCATCCATGCTCGTTATGGGGCTTTCGCAATCCCGCGTGCTGTGGGGCATTTGCTGCGCCGTCATCTGGCTGACTCTTGCAGTAATCATCATCGTATACAGGCTGCTCAGAGAGATGAATTCCAAAAAGCCTCTGGTATTCACTCCGAGAGTAAAGAGGATGGTCGCGTGCATCATAATAATCGCACTGCTGATGCTCCTTATTCCTTATTTCGCGGGACGGATAAAATCCGGAGCCATAGTCAATTTCGGACCTTTCAGCGGGTTCCTGCTGTGGCTGGTCGGCTCGCAGATTTTTATGAACATATCTGCCAACGACATCAACAGCCCGATAGAGAATGGTATCAATAAACACTACATTAACGACGCAAAGAGGATACTCGCAGAGAATCCCGATTTGACGATTATAGGCGTTACGGGAAGTTACGGTAAGACCAGTGTCAAGTTCTATCTTGAAACTCTCCTGAGGGCGAAATACAGCGTTCTGGTGACACCTGAGAGCTACAACACTCCCATGGGTGTGGTTAAAACGATAAGAGGGAGCCTCAGGAGGACACATGAGATATTTGTATGCGAGATGGGCGCAAGGTACGTGGGTGAAATTAAAGAACTCTGCGATCTTGTGCATCCGAAGCACGGCATAATCGCATCAATAGGGCCGCAGCATCTGGATACATTCGAGAGCATCGCAAATATTCAGATGACCAAGTTCGAGCTTGGCGATTCGATTCCGGAGGGCGGTATGCTCTTCCTTAACGGAGACAATGAATATATCAATGAGCACCTGGATTATCTGAAAAAAAGCGGTGCGGATCTTCCGCCTGCATACAAAGAGCCTGTTATGTACCACGCCGGCGGCTCTGATAGGGGTTATTACGCTTCGGACATCGAGCTTACGGCACACGGCACGAGGTTTACGGCACACAGCCCTGACGGAGAGTCCTGCACATATGATATGAAGCTCGTGGGCGGTCATAACATAATAAATGTGATGGGCGCGATTGCAGTGGCTCACGAGATGGGAATTGCCCTGAAGGATCTCAGGATCCCGGTCAGAAGGCTGAAGAGCGTGCCTCACAGGATGGAGATGAAAAACCAAGGTGCAGTCACCATCATAGACGATGCATTCAACTCAAATCCGATTGGATCAAAGGCCGCGGTTGAGACCCTTGCGATGTTCGACGGTATGAGGATACTCATCACACCGGGCATGGTTGAACTCGGAGAGGAAGAGGCTGAATATAACAGGAAATTCGGAACTTATGCTGCATCCTGCTGCGATTACATACTGCTGGTCGGAGGAAAGCATACCGATCCGATAAGAGAAGGCGCACTGAGTGAGGGATTCCCCGAAAAGAAATGCATGAGATTTGACAGGGTGGAGGAAGCCATCGATTATGCATATGGAATAAAAACCAGGAACGACGAGCATAAATACATACTGCTCGAAAATGACCTTCCGGACAATTATCAGTAATATCATTCTGAGCTCGCTAATGTCATTCTGAGCGAAGCGAAGAATCTTAGAGGTAATCATTAAATGAAAATCAGAATTGCGATGTTGTGGGGCGGCAAAACCGTCGAACACGAAGTCTCGGTTATCTCCGGCATCCAGGCTCTTATGGCCATGGATACGGACAAATACGAATGCATTCCGGTGTATATGACCAAGGATAACGATATGTATATCGGAAGCAAGGTAGGGCAGATTGAGGCGTACAGGGATATCCCTGAGCTTCTCAAGGAGTCCACTCGTGTCGTGATGATAAATGATGACGGCAGGTTTAAGCTGGTGCAATATCCGAATAAGGCATTCGGGGGCATGCAGCCTGTTGAGTTCGACATGGCTTTTCCCGTGGTGCACGGCACAAATGTGGAGGACGGGGCGCTGCAGGGTTATCTCAAGACCATAGGCGTGCCCTTTGTGGGACCCGATGTCACATCATCAGCAATATCCATGGATAAGTACATAACAAAGGCTGTTCTGAAGGAAGCGGGAGTGCCTGTTCTCGATGCAAAGGTCTATACACTTGCTGATTATTCGGAGACAGAAACCATGCTGGACGACATCGAAAAAGTTGTCGGGTATCCTGTTATTGTAAAACCCGTCAACCTCGGATCCAGCGTCGGCATAGGTGTCGCAAAGGACAGAAATGAGCTGATTGAAGTTGTGGATGACGCGTTTATGTATGCGACCAGAGTGATGGCTGAGCACGCTATTTCCAATTTGAAGGAAATCAACTGCGCGGTCCTGGGCGACGAAAACGAGGCCATTGCATCAGAGTGCGAAGAACCTCTTGGCTCGGGACAGATTCTGAGCTATGAGGATAAATATGTCAGCGGCGGAGGAGGCAAGAGTGGAGCAGCCAAAGGCGCGGCAGGCAGCAAGGGCTCTGCCGGCTCCGGAATGGCCAATCTCTCCAGGAAGATCCCCGCTGATATTTCTGCGGAAAAGCGCGAAGAGATAAGAGAACTCGCGGTTAAGTCTTTCAAGGCGCTCGGATGTAACGGTGTATCCAGAATCGACTTCATGATAGACATGGATAATGATGAGCTCTATTTCAATGAGATAAATCCGATTCCGGGATCGCTGTCATTCTATCTGTGGGAGCCGGCGGGAGTTCCGTATACGGAACTGCTGGACCGTATGGTACAGCTCGCGCTGGCGCGGGCCCGCAGCGAAGAAGCCATCACGTATAAATTCGATACCAATATCCTGAGCACTGCCAATCTCGGAGGCAGCAAGGGAAGTAAGACCGGTTAGCCGGTATCTGACAGTACAGATAAAGTCGTTAATATAAGTTGCCGCCGGGTAACATCAGATGAATTATTTGTTAGCACTCTTTTTATGAGAGTGCTAAATTTTTCTTTACAAGCCTTGAAATTTGCGGTATTATGTTTTTGGAAAAGTGAGAATAATATGAAAATGCATTTATAGAACATTGTAAAAACAGTCAATAAATCTTCAGTACAGGAGGTACAGATATATGAACATTGAAAAATATACGCAAAATGCGCAGCAGGTGGTAATGGACTGCCAGAACATCGCGGTTGCCGAGGGCAACCAGATGGTCGACGGAGAGCATGTACACCTCGCGCTGCTCAAGCAGGAGGACGGACTTATTCCCAAACTTCTGACTTCCATGGGAGTCAATGTCATAGCCGTAATACGTGATGTGCAGGCTGAGGTGGATAAGATAGCCAAGGTTTCGGGCGGCGCTGACAACATGTACGGCACTAGGAGGTTCAATAAAATCTTCATGGACGCCGAAGCTATAGCCGATCAGTTCAAGGACGAGTATGTGAGTGTTGAGCACATATATCTCGCTTTGCTTGCCGAAAAAGGTACTCCGAGCGAGAGAATCTTCATCAGATACGGCATTACCAAGGATAAGTTCCTTGAGGAACTTACAAAGGTCAGGGGTAACCAGAGGATTACGAGCCAGACGCCGGAGGACAATTACGAGGCCCTGGCCAAGTACGGACGCGACCTGGTCGAAATGGCCCGCGAGGGAAAGCTCGACCCAGTTATCGGACGTGACTCCGAAATCAGGCATGTAATACAGATACTATCCAGGAGAACCAAGAACAACCCGGTGCTCATTGGTGAGCCGGGCGTCGGCAAGACAGCAGTTGTGGAGGGACTGGCACAGAGGATACTCGCAGGAGATGTGCCGGAGGGCCTGAAGGACAAGACCGTGTATGCCCTTGATATGGGCGCGCTTATTGCGGGCGCAAAGTACAGAGGCGAGTTCGAGGAGAGGCTCAAAGCCGTTCTGAATGAAATCGAAAAATCCGAGGGCAGGATAATTCTGTTTATCGATGAGATTCACAATATCGTCGGAGCCGGAAGGACGGAGGGCTCCATGGATGCGGGAAATCTCCTCAAGCCGAAACTCGCAAGAGGAGAGCTCCACTGCATAGGCGCAACGACCCTCGATGAGTACAGGCTGTATATCGAAAAGGATGCGGCTCTTGAGAGGAGATTTCAGAAGGTATTGGTGGATCAGCCTTCTGTGGAGGACACAATTTCCATCCTGCGTGGACTCAAGGAGAAATTCGAGATTCACCACGGCGTCAGGATTACAGACAGCGCGCT
Organism: uncultured Eubacteriales bacterium; assembly: GCA_900318105.1. Lineage (GTDB taxonomy): Bacteria > Bacillota > Clostridia > Peptostreptococcales > Anaerovoracaceae > Crickella. The sequence continues at coordinate 7,640 of ONJG01000045.1, read as the reverse complement.
GATCGCCTGCGCGACTCTGTCCGACAGATACATATCCGACAGATATCTGCCGGACAAGGCCATCGACCTCATGGACGAGGCCGCAGCGCGCATACGTACCGAAATAGATTCCATGCCGTCTGAGCTTGATGAGATAAGCCGCAAGATAACGCAGCTTGAGATAGAAAAGCAGGCGCTTTCCAAAGAAGAGGATAAAGGATCAAAGGCGAGACTTGAAGCGCTCGAAAAAGAGCTGGCAGATCTCAAGGAAAAGAGCGCCGGCATGACCGCTCAGTGGGAGAACGAAAAGAGGGTCATACTCGATGTCAAAGACATCAAGAAACAGATAGAGGATATCAATCTCGAGATAGAGGATGCCGAGAGGCATGCGGATTATGAAAAGGGAGCAAAGCTCAAATACGGAGTGCTGCCCGACCTTGAAAAGCAGCTCGAGGAGAAGAAAGAGATTGCCGACAGGCAGAGCGAAGAGAAGATGCTCCAGGAGGAGGTAACCGAAGAGGAGATTGCGGAGGTTATCTCTGCATGGACGGGAATTCCCGTAAGCAAGCTCGTCGAGACAGAACGGGACAAACTCCTTCGTTTGCCGGATATACTTCATAAGAGGGTAATCGGTCAGGAGGAAGGCGTCAAAGCCGTTTCCGAGGCGATTCTCCGCGCAAGAGCGGGACTTAAGGATGAGAATAGACCTATCGGCTCATTCATATTCCTCGGACCTACGGGAGTGGGCAAGACCGAGCTTGCCAAGGCTCTTTCGGAATCCCTCTTTGATACCGAGCGCAATATGATCAGGATAGACATGTCTGAATATATGGAGAAGCACTCAGTGTCCAGGCTTGTCGGAGCGCCTCCGGGGTACGTGGGCTATGACGAGGGTGGTCAGCTGACTGAGGCTGTCAGGAGAAAGCCATACAGCGTCGTGCTCTTCGATGAGATTGAAAAGGCGCATCCCGATGTGTTCAATATACTGCTGCAGCTGCTCGACGACGGACGCCTGACGGACAACCAGGGACGCACGGTGGATTTCAAAAACACCATAATCATCATGACATCCAATATCGGAAGCATGGACCTCATAGAAAATATGAAAGAGGACGGCAGCATAGATGCAGATGTGGAAGAGAGGGTGCTGGGTCAGCTCAGGCAGAGCTTCAGACCGGAATTCCTGAACCGTATAGACGACATCATACTCTTCAGCCCGCTCACCAAAGAGCAGATAAAGGGCATCATAGAGCTGACGTTTGCCGATATCAGAGAGAGGCTTGCGGACAGGGATATAAGCCTTGAGATTACGGACGGAGCCCTTGAATTCATAGCGGATGAGGCGTACGACCCGCACTACGGAGCAAGGCCGATAAAAAGATATTTGCAGCAACATGTGGAAACTGAGATTGCAGAGGGTATAATAAGAGGAACCATACTTGATGGCAGCAAGCTGATTTGCGATGCGGAGGATGGAACTCTTGTATACAGATCTGAAAACCGGGCAGAGTAATTTCAAAAGATGGCCGGAGGCTCTCATAGTATTGCAGTCGATCGTGTACGGATTCGGCGATCCGATATCCAAGATTGCATTTGAGGTCACGCCGGTATATTCGATGATGACGGCAAGGTACTCAATTGCCTTTGTCGTTTGCCTCGCCTTGTTTCATAAGAGAATAATAAATACTGTCAGGACCGTGCCGGTCAAAGCCTGGCTGGTGCCGGGAATATGCATAGGACTTACATACCTGCTTAATAATGTGGCATTATCGCTTACAGATGCGACCTCAGTTGCTTTTCTGAGGTCGCTTTCAGTTGTCATAACACCGCTCTTTGCCTTTTTGATGTACAGGAGGAGATACAGTAAGGTGCACATTGCTCTTCAGATTATGGTGCTGCCCGGCCTGTATCTGCTCTGCGTCAGGGGAGGACTTTCAGGCTTTGGCGCAGGAGAGGCAGTCACGCTGGTAGCGGCTGCGTTTGCAGCGGGAGCGCTCGTGTTCAGCAGGAAATACCTTGATATGGTGGAGCCTGCAAGTCTTACATCGCTGCAGGCACTTTGCTCAGCTGCTCTTGCACTGGCCGGAAGTTTTCTGTTTGAAGGTGGCGTTCATCTCGGGACGACGACAACGAAGACGTGGCTGATAATACTGTATCTGGCGATAGCATGCACTTTCCTCGGATATCTCCTGCAAAACATAGCTCTTACCAGGATTTCAGCAAGGTCAGTTGCACTGCTTCAGACACTTTGCCCCGTGCTTACTGCGTGCTTTTCGTTTATAATACTGGGAGAAAAACTTACTGCAGCTGGCATGCTCGGCGCTTTGATTATCATCATATGCGTTGCGGCATCCACGGCGTCAGAAGAGGAATAAAAATATGAGAATAATTCTGCTTGAAACCCAGCAGATAGACAGGCAAACATGATGCAGTATGGATGAGCTAAAGATTGATGAATTGAAGGATATAATAGCGAGGTCGAAGCGTATTGTGTTCTTTGGCGGTGCAGGCGTGTCGACGGCGAGCGGGATACCGGATTTTCGCTCGGAAGATGGTTTGTATGCCAAAGAGGGCATGGATGCGGAGACCATTCTGAGTGCGACATATTTTGCGCTTCATACTGCGGAATTTTACGATTTCTACAGGAAATACATGGTGCATCCGGAGGCTGAGCCCAATACAGTCCACAGATGGCTGTATGAGCTGGAAAAAGAAGACAGACTGCGGGGCATTGTAACACAGAATATAGACGGGCTGCATAAGATCGCAGGAAACAAAAGGGTATACGAACTGCACGGGAGCATATACAGAAATTACTGCGTGAACTGCGAGACCTCGTATCCGCTTGAAAAGATTATGGGGGAAGGAATCCCGCGCTGCGATAAATGCGGCGGCATCATCAAACCGGAGGTTGTGCTCTACGGCGAGCCCCTGGACAAATATACGATGATAGGAGCCTGCCGTGAGATATCCAATGCGGACACGATGATAGTGGCAGGCACGTCGCTCGCAGTGGAGCCTGCGGCGTCGCTGCTCGAATACTTCGATGGTAAAAATCTTATTGTTATAAATAAAGAAGCGACGCCGGCAGATGATGCCGCAACACTTCTCATTCACGGGGACGTGGAAGAGACTGTAAAAAAGCTTATGTACTAACGCTATTTCAAAAGAGAGGAAGTTTTGTATGGAAAAGAAACTATGGAACATGCTGGCAGATGTTAAAGATAGCTGTAGGATTGTGGAACTTTCGCATGTGGTTTCACCTGACACACCGCACTGGTCGGGTTTTCCGGACATGAGAGACGACACCTACTATAACTACAAAGATGACGGCTTTTATGCAAATGAGTATCACATGGTAAGCCAGTACGGAACCCATGTAGATGCTCCGTGCCACTTTGTCGAAGGAAGAAGAGCGCTGGATGAGATTGGAGCTGATGAACTCATCATGCCGCTTTGCGTTATCAATATAGTGGATAAAGCCGCAGCTGACGAAGACTATGCGGCAAGCAGGCAGGATATTCTGGACTGGGAGAGCGAAAACGGAAAGATACCCGAAGGCGCTTTTGTAGCACTACGCACGGACTGGTCCAAGAGAGAGGACATGGATAACCTCGACGACGAAGGCAACAAACATTATCCTGCATGGGGCCTTGATGCAATCAAATTCCTCGTCGAAGAGCGAAACATCTCAGCCATAGGCCACGAGACCACGGATACAGACCCGGCAGTGATAGCTGCGAGGGATGGTTATCCGGGAGAGACATATATACTGGATCAGCAGAAATTCCAGATAGAGGTGCTGACCAATCTCGACCTGCTCCCCGCCACTGGAGCTCTGATGGTCTGCGGTTTTCCGAGAGTCCGGGGAGGCTCAGGATTTACGGCCCGCTGCTATGCGATAATTGAAAAGTAAAAGGAACTAAATAAAGAAAGGGCAGTGAACGTCACTGCCCTTTAATACATATGCACATCCTTAATCAGTCGAATATATAGTCCATATCCTTTTCGAAAATACTGCCATCCTCGGCACTTACGGTATATTCATACTCGTACTCACCCTCAAAAATATGAACCTCATACTGATAGAACCCGTCATCCATCTCAAAGTGGCTTGAGATTCTGTCTGCATCTGTTCTTGCGATGCCGGCATCCTTAAGAGCGATATCCTCGGCCTGTTCTGCTGTTATCTTCTGTGCATTGGCCGCGTCGTTTTGCGTGGGCGGGTTTGCCACAGCATCTGAGGACTGTGAGCCTGAAGCAGTATCCTGAGCAGGTGCAGCATTGCCATCGTTATTTAATCTTTCATACATCTCCTGCTCAATCTTGTTCTCAATCATATCCCCTCTGTAATCCAGATATACCGCTGCAACGGCAATCCCGGCTCCGAGTATACCCAGCATAAGGAGCATCACCACTACCGTAATAATCGCTCTTTTCGGTGTTGAAAATAAACCTTTTACCTTTTCCATTGTTGTACCTCCTCATCATCTGAATGATAAGTCACGCATAATTTCTCTGACTAATGCTAATTTATCAGGAAATTATTAAAAAAGTATTAACAGCGGCTTATGTTTTTATTAAATTAGGTATTGATGTACAATTAAAGATACTAAAAGGAGGGACAGCCCATGGCAAGCAACAAGACAGGGATGACAAAGCCTGAGAGAACTTCGCAAAGCGAAATAGGCGGGATACTTATAAAGATGCTGGCAGTCGGAGTTGCAGGAAGCGCAGCTCTTATCGCAGGTGCAAAGGTGCTGGGAGAAAAGATTCTGGATGTACAGGTTAAAAAGTATGAGCAGCTGGAACAGCAGCGCGAAGCCGATAAAGAAGAAGTCAGACGGATTATGATGGCAGAGGAACAGCAGGGCGAATCCGACTGATGCCTGAAATGTATTGAGATTTATACAATTTTATTGCTTTTATTGTTCGAAAAATAACGCTTTTTGTAGTACAATGTGATTCAGTCACAACGGGATGTGGCGCAGCTTGGTAGCGCGCCTGACTGGGGGTCAGGAGGTCGCAAGTTCAAATCTTGTCATCCCGACCATGAGAACTGCGGGTAAGCCCGCAGTTTTTTATTCCCAAAATATGACTGAATTTGCGTGCGATATCAGTATAATAGAACTGCAGAACAATAGAAAAAACACACAGGAGAAGTTATGCATCCGTTGCAGCATTTCAAAACAATAACAAGACACAGACGCCTGGTAAGAAAGTACTGCCTCAGACTGGGACTGGTATGGCAGGGGATCACTCACGATCTCACCAAATACTCCCCGGTCGAGTTCTGGCGCGGTGCAATTTATTATCAGGGCAACAGGAGCCCCAATGATCAGGAGAGACGATTAACCGGCGTCTCAAGAGCCTGGCTGCATCACAAGGGCAGGAACAAGCACCACTTCGAGTACTGGATCGATTATGTGATAAACGAAGACGGCTCCGTGAGCTTTGGCGGTAACAGGATGCCCAAAAAGTATGTTGCAGAGATGTTCTGTGACAGAATTGCCGCCAGTAAAATCTACCTCGGGGACAAGTACACCGATGCCGCAGCATATGACTATTTAATGAGAGCCAAAAAGTGGACTATGATGCACCCCGAAACCGCTGCGGAAATCGAAAAGATGCTGAAGATACTAAAGGATGAAGGTGAGGACGCCGCTTTCGAATATGTCAGAAAGTGGCTTAAAGAATAAATGGCTATTCACATAGTATTGGTAGAACCGGAAATACCGCCCAATACGGGCAATATCGCGAGAACTGCCGCAGCAACAGGCAGTGTGCTTCATTTGGTAAAACCGCTGGGTTTCAGCCTGGATGAGAAGAGCCTCAGAAGAGCCGGGCTCGACTATTGGCCTTATGTCAGACTTGAGGTACACGAGAGCCTTGAAGAATTCCTGTGTGACTATGACGGCAGGCGCATGTGGCTGGCTACAACAAAAGGAGACAAACTGTATACCGAGGCTGAATTCCATGACAAAGACATGATCCTCTTCGGGCGTGAGACAGCCGGGTTACCCAAAGATTTTATTGAAGAACGGAGGGAATGGGGAATCAGGATCCCAATGAGCGCTGACACCAGACTCAGATCGTTCAACCTGTCAAACGCAGCAAACATAGTGCTTTTCGAAGCGCTCAGGCAGCTTGGATTTCCTGATCTTGAATGACGAACTCTGTACCTTCGATATGAACACGACGACTATCCGGGTGCGGGACGAAGATACCGAATATAAGTGAGCTATATCCTGAGTATGCTCCACTTGCCCGTATTGTAGTAATACAAGAGCTTATACTTGATCAGCCCTCTGACTCCATTCGACTGACAAGTGTACTCAATTCTGGACATCCAGCCTGCGCCTACATTCTCTTCTTTTAGAATATCGGACACTTCAACAGTCTTCTCTTCGCCGTCTTCTATAATCTTGAAGCGGAGAGGGCGGGGATTCCTGTATTCATCCCTGAAAACTGTCAGTACGGTCATGGTAGAAAGATTATAGCATAAAATAGAACAAATGTGCGAATTTATTTATTGCGCTTTTTTTAGTAAAATACAGTAGTAAATCTTCGCAGAATAGAAGGGGTTATGCGTCAATTCCTCATCGAATTAAGAAGACGGGGCTCCTCCCCGGACAAATGTGAAATGATGAAAAACTATTACGGAAAAAATGTATTTGTAACAGGTGCATCTTCGGGTATAGGGAAGGCATGTGCAGAGATGTTTGCGCAGAACGGTTGCCATGTGGTCGGTGTTTCGAGACATGTCGATGAAGGCGTTGAAACATTTGAAAACGGCGGAAGCCTGACTCTCAGGAGGCTTGATGTCACCGATGAGCTTAAGACAAAAGAATTCATAGAATCACTTCCCGGAGTCGATATAGCTGTTCTGGCTGCGGGAATAGGAGTTGCAGGACCGGCAGAAATGGGCAGCTCGGAATTGACCAGAAAGCAGATGGAAGTGAACTATTTCGGTACGCTGAATGCCGCCGGACCATGCCTTACGAGGATGCGCATGCAAAAAAGAGGCCTTCTTATAGTAATCGGATCAATCGCAGGCAAAGTGTCTATACCAATGCAAAGTCAATACTCTGCCAGCAAATATGCGCTTGAGGCTTTCACAGATGCTGTCCGGATGGAGATGAAACAATACGGTGTCAGGGCATGCATAATAGAGCCGGGAGATACAAAGACAGGCTTCACCACGGCAAGAGAAATCTGGGATGATGCATCGAGCTACCGGGGTGTTCTTAATAAGAGTGTGGAAAAGATGTCAGCAGATGAACAGAGCGGCAAATCACCTGCAACTGTGGCAAATATTGCCCTGGCCCTGGCAGGAAGGAAGAATCCACCTGCAAGAGTTGCGGTGGGCCTCGACTACAAAGCTCTTATGTTTCTTCTGCGGCTGATGCCGGACAGAGCGAAGGAATACATCCTGAGCAGAATGTACCTGCCAAGGAGGTAGACTATGATTAAGATATCATTCGTTTGCCACGGCAACATATGCCACGGTGCCGGAGAGCCAGTAACCATACGGGTTTGAGCGATTACCCCTGAATTTTGACCAACGTTTTACCAACATTCACTATAAAAACTTGCTTGTTGAGGACTACAATCCTCACAAAAAATGAAGGAGTGAAAAACGGCAGATGCTACGGTAACAT
>ONJG01000007.1 GCA_900318105.1 uncultured Eubacteriales bacterium | reverse complement strand
TCCAGCAGTGATGTAATCTCCGCTATGGTGCTGATACCATCCGGCATGTCATCGGAAGTAAGAAAGGCTTTTACGGTTCTGGATGCCGTAATGCTGTTTCTGACCTGCAGCATGTCCCTCATGCTCAGTATCCTGCCACGCGAAGCCATGGACAGTATCCCTTCGATGTCTCCAATCTCTCCCACCGGGATATTGCCCTTATATAGAATAACGGAAACCGCCTCAGTAGTTTCCGTTAATGCTTCTTCTGCTGCGCGCCTTGAGCTGAGAGGCTCGAGTGCCTCTATTCTCTCCCGGGCCAGTGCCGATCCCGCCTGCTCAGACAGAAGTTCCTTTATCTTGTTAAATTCGAGGATTTCCCTTACTTTAGAATTCATCTTCCGCGCTCAGTCTTTTGAGTGATTTGATTTCATTCTTGAGATTGACATTCTCCATCTGCAGGTCGAAATATGCATTTTCCATTTCTACGAGTTTTTCCTGCAGTTTCTTATAGTCTTCCGAGCTCTGGGTCTGTTTGTTTGCCTCGGTTGACATCTTGTCCTTGAGATCGGTCACCTGCTTTTTGGCCTGCTCCCACATCGAAATGTAGTGCTTGACATCATTATCAAGCTGGTAGTTCTCGGTCTGGAGCTTGAGCGTCATATCCGTATTATCCATCATCTTCTCGGCTATGTTGAGTGCTGTGAGAACAGCAGCCTTGAAGTTTGGATTAACATTGAGAGCCTTGCTGGTTGCCCTGAGTTCTTCGTCCACATATTTGGCAACCTCTTTGATCCTCTCTTCGCTCTTGTCACTCGAAAGCAGATAATTGGATCCGCATATAATTACGTCAGCTCTGTTCTTTTCCATGATTTACTCCTAGTCTCTCATCGATTGTTTCTTATCGTCTCATACATCAGTATCGCTGCAGCGACCGCCGCATTGAGCGATTCTGTATTGCCTTTCATCGGGATTGTCACCCTCACATCCGCTCTGTCTATTATGCTCCTGGATGCTCCGCGGCCCTCGTTTCCGATTACCAGTGCTATGCCCCGGTCCAGATCCTCATCGTAGTATGCAGAGCCTCCGTCCGGAACCGTGACGACAAGCCTCCTGCCCGTCTCCTTTGCTATCTCAAAGAGCTCTTCCTCGGAAGGAATGTATATGACCGGCATTTCGAAAACCATGCCTGCCGTAGCCCTGAGGACTTTCGGTGAATATATATCCACCGTGCCCGGCATGGCGATTACGGCCCCGTATCCCGCTGCAACAGCGGTCCTTATCATGGTGCCCATGTTACCCGGGTCCTGTATTCTGTCGCATACCAGAATGTTGACATCAGGCGGCAACGTCCTTATGAAATCTGCATCATACCTGTCAATTCTGATAACAGCCAGGACATCTATGCCGTGCTCCGCATCGCTCAGCTTTGAAAAAATCCTGTCATCCACGCTGCAGGCATCGCAGCCCGAGCTTTCAATATAGCTGAGTATGGCATTCTTTCTGCTGTTTGATCTGTCCTTCGCAAAGCTCTCGGAGAACATGATAAAGTCGATATCGTGTTCCCCTTCCAGCATCTCGCATACGAGATTGAGTCCCTCCGCCACAAAGCGCTCTTTGGACTCACGCCCCTTTCTGGATGACAGCTTTCTTACGAGCTTTACCCTGCTATTATCCGCAGAACTGATGTGAGTAAGCATCTTATATCGCTTATTTCAGGAATTCAGGAATATCGAAATCACCTGTACCTTCGGCCAGGTCACCAGCATCATCTGCTCCGGAGAGGAGATCGTCGAGGTCTACCTCCACAGCGTCAAGTCCGTCCTCTGTGGTCACCGGAATTCCGTTTCCGAAGGTTCCTTTTTTATCGATTTCGACTACTTCACCGCCCATTCCGGCCTTGCTGTTGTTAAAGTCGGTTGCGATGATTGTAACGGAGATTTTGTTCTCCATCTCCTCGTTAATCGATGCTCCGAATATGATGTTGGCATCGGCATCAGCCTCAGTCTGGACTCTGTCGGCTATTGTGTTGATGTCGAGCATACCCATGTCGTATCCGCCGGATACGTAGAGAAGTATCGATTTGGCACCCGTGATTGATGTTTCAAGCAGCGGGCTGTTGATTGCATTCTGAATGGCTTCCTCGATCCTGTCGTCGCCCGTTCCGACGCCGACTCCCATATGAGCCACGCCGCGGCCTTCCATAACCGTGCGTACGTCCGCAAAGTCCACGTTGACGAGTCCGTACTCGCTGATGAGATCGGAGATGCCCTGTACACCCTGTCTCAGGATATCATCTGCCATGGCAAATGCCTCGAGCATGGATGTGTTTCTCTCGCTTGTCTCGATGAGTCTGTCGTTCGGGATAACCACGAGGGAATCAACGAAATTGCTGAGATACTGTATGCCCTTGGCAGCTCTGTTCCATCTCTTCTTTCCTTCGAAAGTGAAAGGCTTTGTAACCACTGCTACGGTAAGAGCACCGCAGTCCATCGATGCCTTTGCGATTACCGGTGCAGCTCCTGTTCCCGTTCCGCCGCCCATTCCGGCAGTTATGAATACCATGTCTGCATCCTGAATGTGCGAAATAATCTCATCGATTGTCTCTTCGGCTGCTTTCTGGCCGATTTCAGGGTTGGCGCCTGCGCCTCTTCCACCGGAGACCTTTTCTCCAAGCTGAATCTTTATCTCTGCCTTGCATTTGGCGAGAGCCTGTCTGTCTGTATTTACACCTATAAAAGTCACACCCTGAAGTCCAACGTCAACCATGCGGTTGATGGCGTTACATCCGCCTCCGCCGACTCCGATGACTTTGATAATGGCTGCATTTTCCTGCACTGATACAAAGTCGGAAACAAATTCCATTTTTAGTCCTCCTCAAATTTCATTACTCGTAAAAATATATGGTTTATTTTATCATACAAAAACCTTCAATGCATTAGTTTTTAGCAAAAAAACACAACATTTAGGGGTTATTTGCTTAACGAAACACAATTACTTGTAAACTAGAATGTAGGCATAAACGATACCGTTTCTTCATCCACAAAAGTGATTGTCCCTCGCTTGATGCTGTCCTCAAGCAGTTTGTCGAGCACCTGATGGAGCCTTCCGTTCTCCATATTCTTGATCAGAGTGTCGTAGTCCGTCCTGACTATGAGAGTGTCATAGACATACGCTTTGATATTCGACAGGTCTGACATATCCACTTTCACATAATAAAGATCGTTGTCTGCCATTGTCTGCATGATGCCAATGCTCTTTTGCAGCAGATCCTCATTACCTGTCCCAAGCTGTTGCCCGAGTTTTATCCTTGTTATCGTATTGCCCTCTATCAATGTGAGTTTGGGCTTGGTCCGGCTTTTCTGCAGCAGTATACCCTCCCTGTCCAGTATGAGATATTCGTCATCATACTTCAGAGCCATCATCTGCTGTCTTTCCTTGACCGTGATGACGAGCGTCGACGGAAGCTTCCTGCTGACATCGGCGCTTTCGATATACGGATTAAGCTCTAGATTCTCTTTTATGATTTCCTTGTCGGGATGGTAAATAATATTCTTTCCCGGGCTCGCATGAGCCATGCTTATTATCTCCTCAGCCGAGAAATTGCTGTTTCCTCTGACTTCGATAAGGTCAACCGTAAATAATGATGTAAAGGAGAGTGCCACTCCCGTAATCAGCGCGATTGCCAGTACGACCGTCGTTACCAGCCTCCTCCTCTGCCTCCTGTATTTGGCTGAAGTTTCAATCTTTCTGAGGCGTATTCTCTCGGCTATAGCCAGGTCTTCATCGGCTAATACTGTTTCTGCTGCCTCTTCTGACTCACTTTCCTCTTCCGTTTTATCTGATTCTGCCTTATCCTCTTCCGGGGTTTCCGGTTCGGGTTCAGGTTCATTTTCAGTTTCTTTTTTTTCGAAGACTATTGTTTTCTCTTTATAGTCGTCTTCGGGGACCTCCTGACGCTCATCTTCATGATCGTCTTGATCGTCTACATGATCGTCTTCACGGACATCTCCCTGCTCATCCGATGCAGATTCCGGCTCTTCCTCATCCTGCTCTTCATCTGACGCAGCGGGCTTAGGAAAGTCCTCCATAATGGTGTTGTATATGATGTCTGTCGCATTAAGCGGGGCCAGTTTTTCGCTGGCTTCCTCCATGCTCCTGAGGAGATCCCCGTCCTGCGAAAGATTGTGTACTATTTCCCTGACCTCTTCGGCCACCTCATCTGCAGTCTTGTCTTCCCTGACTATATATGCACCGCCGGCATCCGCAACGGATTTGGCATTATAGTACTGATGATCCTCCGTCACATTGGGTGAAGGTATGAATACGGCCACTCTTCCGGCCATGGTGGTTTCGGCGACCGAGAGAGCTCCGCTTCTGCTGACGATCAGATCGCAGGCCGAAAGCATCGCCGGCATATCACTGATGTAAGGCACTATCCTCACGTTTGAGGCTTCAAAGAATTCTTCCTCCAGCCTCTTAGTGATGTCATCATAGTAGGCCTTGCCGGTTCCCCAGACTACGGTAAATCCTTCTTTATCCGCATATTCCCTGGCAAGTGCCTCTCCGACGGTGTTGGTTGTCTCGGAGCCCTGACTTCCTCCGAAAACGACGATTATGAAATCATCCCGGTCCAGGTCAAGAGCTGTCCTGTCATCTGCCCTGCTCCTCCCGGAGAACTCCTTCCTTACGGGATTTCCGCTGTAGACCAGCTTTGTCTGGTCCTTGAAATATGTCCATGCCGACTCAAATCCCAGGAATACTTTATTTGCGTATCTTGCAAGAAACTTATTTGATACTCCCGGAAAACCGTTTTGTTCATGCAGATATATTTTCGTCTTTAAAGCCGCACCGGCGAGTACCACAGGCGCGCTTATATAACTTCCCGTACTGACGATGGCATCCGGTTTAAACTCCCTGAGTATCTTAAGGGCTTCTTTTCTGCCCTTAAGGGTTTTGCTCAGGGTCCCTGCCATCTTGAAGATATTGTTTCTGTAAAACGGTTCCGACTGCACTTCAAAGAGCTCATACCCTGCCCCGGGTATGATCTCCTTTTCAAGCGTATTTCCGCTTGCAATATATATGATTTCAGAATCCGGGATTTCGTCTTTGAACTTATCTCCTATGGCGATTGCCGGATAGATATGTCCGCCGGTTACTCCTCCCGTAAGCACAATCCGCATCAGCTCACAGCCTCCGCACTTTCATATTCGTTTTGCAGTTCGTCACGTTTCTTTCGTTGCCGCTGTTCGATGGCATTAGTCCTCTTCGATACGTTAAGCGCCATGCCCATCGCTATCATAAAGGCCCAGATCGATGTACCTCCGTAACTGATAAACGGCAGGGTGATTCCGGTCGCAGGCATTGATGAAGTAACAACTGCCACATTTACAACTACCTGTATTCCGAGCATTACCGCTACTCCCGTTGTAAGATACAATCCGAGTTTATCCCTCGACTTAAGAGCTATCATAAACAGCCTAAACAGCAGCAATATGTACAAAAGCATCAGAATCAGGAATCCTATATATCCCAGTTCCTCTCCGATAATGGCCAGGATGAAGTCATTCTGAGGTTCAGGCAGATACAGATTCTTTGAGACGCTGCGTCCGAATCCCAGACCTTTCAGTCCGCCGTTGCCAAGCGCAATCAGTCCCTGGGTCACCTGATAACCGTCGCCCTGCCTATCGGCAAACGGGTCGGAGAACGACATTATCCTCTTGTACCAGTGTTCCGGTGTCTTGCTCGTGATTATGTAAAAATAGAGACCCACACTTCCGATGGCGGGGATAATCATAAACAGAAGATTCAGACCCGCTACCAGCATGATGGCTATCATGATGACGAGCACTACGATGGCCGTTGAAAGGTTAGGCTGGCTTACAATGAGCCAGAAGTGTACACCCATCATAGCTAGGAGTATGCCCAGGCCCGAAATAGTCTTGATATTCCTCGGGTTGCTAGCCAGGAATCCGGAGGTAAAAACTATCATAAACACCTTGGAAAACTCACTCGGCGTTATCCTGATAAATCCCAGATCTATCCATCGCTGCGCATTGTTGACCGAAATACCCATCACCATTACGAGCACCAACAGAGCCAGGCTGACCGCCGCCGCAAGCCAGTATGTCTTGCCGTAAAACCTGTAATTGATATTTGCAAATATCATCATGAGCACAAATCCGGTCACCACGAAAAACAGCTGCCTTCTGAGGTAATAAAGCGGGTCAGGTTCCGTAAAATTGATTGTTTCGTAGTAGCCTGCGCTGAATACCATTGCAACTCCGAATAACGAGAGTATCAGAACAAGGGCAACCACCCCGAAGTCATAGCCTCCGAGTACGCCGCCGAGTTCATTCAGAGACTCTCTCCTGTTTTGTCTCTTTAGCTCCCTTAATTCCTTTTTCTTTGCTTTTTTATCCGATGCCAATTATCTGAGCAGCTCCTTTACGCAGTTCTTGAAATGACGCCCTCTCTGTTCGAAATTGTCATACATATCCCAGCTGGCGCAGGCAGGAGAAAGCAGCACTTTGTCTCCCTCCTCTGAAAGCTCTGCGGCCTTTCTGACGCAGTCCGGCATGTCTTTGCAGTTATAGATGTTGGTAAATCCATGTCTCCTGGCTGCATCTTCAATGATGTTTGCATCCCTTCCGAGCAGGATAAGAGCCTTTACCCTTCCTGTGAACATCGATGCAAGCTCATCAAAATTCTGATTCTTTCCGTCTCCTCCGGCTATGAGAACAATTCCGTCCTCCAGCGCTTTGAGGGCTATTATGGCCGCATCCGTATTGGTACCTTTGGAGTCGTTGTAATATTCCACGCCGTCAACTCTTCCGCAGAGCTCAATTCTGTGTTCAACACCTGCAAAGTTTCTTACGGCAAGTGAAATGGTATTTGCATCGACTCCTGAATAATAGGCTATCGCGGAGGCCGCGAGCACGTTTTCGATGTTATGTTCTCCTATAACCATCAGATCATCCGTATGACAGATGAAAACTTTTTCGCCTTTTTCATTCTTTACGATAATCGACGTATCGTCTACATATGCGCCCATCTCCGGCTCTGTGTTTTTATAGAACGGAATCTTTACAGCCCTTGTGTTTTCAGCTATTCCGCTTACAAGTTCGTCATCGCCGTTGTAGATGAAATAGTCTTCTTCTGTCTGATTTTCGGTTATTCTCGCCTTGGCTGCAGTGTAGGCTTCCATGGTCTTGTGCCTGTTCAGATGATCAGGCGTCAGATTGAGTATGGCTGCGACATGCGGCCTGAATTTATCGATTGTCTCAAGCTGAAAAGATGAGACTTCGGTGACAAGCCATGTATCGGGACCTGCATCATCGGCCTCGGACACCACGGGGTTGCCTATGTTTCCTACGACTGCCGTCTTTCTTCCGAACGCCTCCAGTATGTTGCCCACGAGACTGGTTGTTGTTGTCTTACCATTGGTTCCGGTAATCGCAATGAAATTGCCCTCGCTGAGCATATATGCCAGCTCTATTTCTCCTATGATTTCCACGCCCTTCTGTCCGGCTTCTTTTATGAAACCGAGATCAGTGGGCACTCCCGGACTCAGGACTAGCATGTCGTACGATCCGACATCCTCAGGCTCCTTTCCGAGAAAGGCTTCCATATTCTCATTTTTCATATATTGCAGAAACTGTGTGTCCAGCTTGTCGGCAGTTGATGAATCCTGCACGCTGACTGTTGCGCCGGCATTGTTGAGCGCTCTCGCCGCTGCTTTTCCGGACTTTCCGAGTCCCACAACCAGTATGCTTTTACCTGCGATGCTGTTTTTGTATTCATTTCCTCTTGTCATAACTGTTCCTCTTCTGTCTTTAATATTTCTTCCGTATGTCTATATGACTGAAATAACTGCGATGATGCAGCATACAAATGTGAATATGCAAAATCTTTTTACTACTTTGGTTTCGTGCAGGCCTCCAAGCTCAAAGTGATGGTGGATGGGCGCCATCCTGAACACTCTTTTTCCTCCGCTAAGCTTGAAGTATCCCACCTGTATGATCACGGACAGCGCTTCTATAACGAATATCGCTCCTGCTATGGGTAAAAGCCACTCCATGCCGCCTACTATGGCCATCGCCGAAAGAACTCCTCCAAGGCCCATAGAGCCCGTATCTCCCATGAAAATCTGCGCCGGATATCTGTTGTACATCAGAAAGCCGACTGCCGCACCGAATACGGCCTGCCCTGACGCTCCCATCGCCGACGGACTTCCCTGCAGTATTCCGAGCACGGCGAAGGTACATGCGACTATGGCTGCCTGACTTGAGGCCAGACCGTCGAGCCCGTCCGTAAGGTTCACTGAGTTTGTCATGGCAAGTTCTATGAATACTACAAACGGAATATAGAACCAGCCCATATCCACCCTGGTTTTGATAAATGGTATAAATACCGAAGTTCCCTCTCTGTACATCATAAAGAGCGCCAGAAGGACTCCGAAAAGACACTGCAGCAGCAGCTTCTGTCTCGGAGTGAGACCTTCATTCTGCTTTTTGGCTATCTTATTGTAGTCATCGATAAAGCCAACGGCTCCGAATGCATACATGCTGAGCAGCACGGCGATCAGATCACCTGCATTTCCCAGTCCGAGTATAATGGCCAGGATGACGGCTGCCGTTATCCCGGCTGCCATGGCGAGACCTCCCATGGTCGGAGTGCCCGCCTTTGCAAGGTGTGCTTCCGGTCCTTCCTCTCTTATAAACTGTCCGAACTGTTTGTGTCTGAGATATGGTATAAGCCGCCCTGTGCACAGCATTGAGACGAGAAATCCCACTGCTGCAGTCAGGCTGTATTTTATTATCTCCGAGCTTTCTATCGCATAATTCATCAATTATCGTCTCCGGTTCATAATATTATTCGCTGTAGATGTAGACTACAGATCCCTTCTCCACTTTGGTGCCGGCCTTTGGATACTGGTCAACAACAACAAACGAACCGTCGCTGTCGCTTTCCGGCATCACCATGTATTCAAGGCCACTATAATCAAGCAGGTTGATGGCCACGCTGCTGTCTTCTCCCGTCACATCTGGGACCTTGACATAGTTCTTCTTGTTTTCGTTCTGTTCCTCTTTGGAATATACCTTCTCAACGCCCATGTACTGCAGACTCTTTTCCGTGATTTCCTTTACGATAGGACCGGCAGTATTGGATCCGTACTGTTTCTTGGTAGGTCTGTATACTATGCATATCATCGAGATCTTGGGGTCATCCATTGGTGCCATTACGGCAAACGAAGTATTGGTTGCAGATGAATAGCGACTGTTTTCGACAAAGTTTGCAGTTCCGGTCTTTCCTCCTATTCTGTATCCCGGTACATAAGCCGTTGTGCCGCCTGCATCTGACACATAATACTCCATGATTGACTTTAATTTTTCGGCTGTGGGTTCCGAAACGACCTGCCTTACCCTGACATCTTCAAATTCCTTGACGGTATTGCCTTTGTCATCGACTATCTTTTTGACGATCTTGGGTTTCATCAGCACTCCTTCGTTTCCGAAGGTATTAATCGCGCAGAGTATCTGAAGCGGGGTTATCGCTATACCCTGTCCATAGCCCGTGGTTGCGAGGTCCACTATGCTCATGGTTTTAGGATCCTTAACAATTGAGTTTCCCTCTCCAGGAAGATCCACGCCCGTCTTGTCATCAAAACCGAACAGATCTATATAGTTGTATAATGTCTCGGCGCCGGTATCCAGGGCTGCCTGAGCAAGTGCCGGGTTGCATGAATGCCCTACGGCTTCGTTCAGATCCTGTTCTCCATGTGCTGCCAGGCAGTTAAGTGTCGTGCCGGCAACGTTAATCGCACCCACGCAATTATATCTGGTCCTGTCATCCGCATGTGCCGAGTCAAGCGCAGCGGCTGCCGTTATCAGCTTGAAGGTGGAGCCCGGCTCGTATACATCGGTGATGGCCCTTATGGACCACATCCTGCTGAGATAATCCGACTGCTCGCGGTCGCTCATTTTTTCAAATGCGGCCTTTTCGCTTTCGTCCGATGGCTCGTTGGACTTGTTCGGATCGTATTCGGGCGTTGTGGCCATAGCCAGTATGTCACCGGTTTTGGGATTCATCACAATGCATGTGATGGCATCTGCACCCGTGGTCCTCATTCCACGTTCAAGTGCATCCTCAGTGAAATTCTGAATTACCGAATCTATGGTGGTTACTATATTGCTTCCGTCTTTGGGCTTGTAATATCTTGAGCTGTTGGAGACAGTGTCGCCGTTTCGGTCCGTGGTCATGACAGTCCTGCCCTTAACACCTGCAAGCTCGGTATTGTACTGATACTCAAGACCGGATCTGCCCACGTTGTTTGAGTCGACACCCCCGAGAGCCTGCGCGGCAAAAGCACCATTCGGATAATATCTCGATATTTTTGTTTTAACCACAACATTGCTGTCAAAGGCTTCTCTTGCGATATCCACCTGTTCTTTGCTGAGTCCGTCGGCTACCATAACCAGGTTTTCTTCGCTGTTCAATATCTTGATCAGTTCTTCTTCGGATTTGCCCGTGGCCTCACGCATAATTTTTAGATTACTCGCTTTGATTGCCGACGTCAGCTCTTCGGTTTTGTAAAGATTCTGGGAGTATGCATAGAGCTCATATTCCGTAACAGACTCTGCGAGGATATTCATGTTGGAATCATAAATCGCTCCTCTGTTGGGGTCTATCTCGGTATCTACCTTTTGCATCTCCGTAGCCATCACCCTCAGCTCATCCGCTCTTACTATCTGCCAGTAACCCATACGGAACATCAGGGCGAAGAGAGCAAGCAAAATAATGCCGAAGCCGAACGTAACCATGTTTCTGTTCGTTCTGGTCACGGCGTCTTTCGGGATTCTGGCGTTGGCTCTTTTTGCTTCTGTCTTCTTTGTTGAAGTTTTTTTAGCAGTCTTTTTTGAAGCCTTTGCTACGGGAGCTTTTTTCTTTTCGTTGATTTTCTCCCGTTTCTTTTCTGTTTTTTTGTCTTTTCTGTTGTTTTTCTTTGGCATTATTCAAATCAAGCTGTGTAAAAGCTCATAAATAGACAAGATATTATACAATATATTGTAGGCCCGTGTACAGTCCTCCACCTTATTTTGTGCTCCTGTAAAAAAGAACCACCGACCTTAGCGGGCCGGTGATTCATCGGGTTCTTATTGCCGTCGTCTAGTTATATGCTTCGCTCTTTATAACCTGTGCAAGACTCTCGTCTTTATCCTCCGATGTTCCGAGATTGATGCAGTTCTCAGAGGTCGGAAATACCATGCCGTATTTATCAATTGCCACTTCCTCGATTCTCGTAACCTTATTCTCTTCCGACAGACTGCTGTTGAGCGAATCTATCTCAGCCTGAAGATATGCATTCTCCTGGATGAGCACGTTGTTTGCATGCTGCATGTATGCGCAGTATGCTCTCATACCAACCAATACGAAAATGCCTATAAGGATTACGGCGGCGACTCTGATGAGCCTCTTTCTGTCCTTCGCAACTCTGTTTCTGCGAATAACATCGAGTCTGATTTCAGCAGGTGCTGCGAAGTCCGTCCTGCTTATTCCTTTAATTCTGCCTGCTGTGGCATTGTTTGTCATAGCTGCATCCCCTGTCTTATGATCTGTAACGTCTGATAGTGTGTTTTATAAATAGTGTGTTTTATAGTTTTTCGAGAACTCTGAGCTTGGCGCTTCTGGCTCTCGGATTGGATTCTGTTTCTTCCTGTCCCGGCAGTATCGGTTTTTTTGTCACCCTCTTTACGTCGGCAACCTTTCCGCATACACACACCGGAAACTCTTTGGGACAAGTGCAAGGATTGAGTCTTCGTTCAAACTCCGTCTTGACGATTCTGTCCTCCAGGGAGTGGAATGTTATTATCGCTATCCTCCCTCCGCTGATCAGTAGGTCCGGAAGTTTCTCCACCGCCTGCCTGAGATGTCCGAGCTCATCGTTTACTTCGATCCGTATGGCCTGGAAAGTTCTCTTTGCAGGATGAGGCCCTGTCCTCCTCGCCCTGGCCGGAATTGCTGCCTTTATGATCTCTGTCAGCTCAGCCGTAGTGCTTATCGGCTTTTCCGCCCTGGCCTTTTCTATGAATTCGGCGATTCGCGCCGCCCAGTTTTCTTCTCCGTACTCTTTTATCAGTCTTGCCAGTTCCTGCCTGTCGTATCTGTTGACAACGTCGTAAGCAGTGAGCCTGTCTCCCTCGTCCATCCTCATGTCGAGTGGTGCATCGCTCATGTATGAGAATCCTCTTTCGGGATTGTCCAGCTGATACGATGAAACTCCGAGATCGAGCAGTATTCCGTCGACGCTGTTTCCGGCAGCTTCTTTTATCGCATCCGTATCGCTGTAGTTTGTATGAAGGAACTCCTTGCGGCATCCGTATTCCGAAAGTCTTTTCTCTGCCGCTTCGAGAGCTTCGATGTCCCTGTCCACGGCTATCAGCAGCCCTTTCTCAGACAGTCTCGATGCTATGCCCGAGGCATGTCCTCCGCCGCCTGCGGTGCCATCCACATATGTTCCGTCCGGCCTTATATTCAGGGCCTCCATGACTTCGTCGAAAAGCACCGGTACGTGTTCGAATTCCATCTCTATCTCCTACAGCTGGTATTCTTTGAGCTTGTCTGTGAGACTCGGGTTATCCATCAGGTTTTCACCTGCGGTCTCTTCTCTGAGTTCAGCGCTCCAGATTTCGATCTTGTTCATCGCACCCAGAGTCACCAGGTCTTTTTTTATATGTGCGTATTCCCTGAGTTTTGCGGGAATAATGATTCTTCCCTGTGCGTCCGGATAAACTATCTCGGAATTTCCGAAGAAGTCTCTTATGAACGCTCTGAATTCTCTGTCTGACTGAGGAAGTGCGGATATCTTGGCCGCCATCTCCTCGTACTCCTGCATCGTGTAGATGTAGAGGCATTCGTCGTAACCTTTTGTGAGCATGCACTGACCACCGAGATCATCCCTGAACTTTGCAGGGATGATCATCCGGTTTTTGCTGTCTATTGAGTTCTCATAAACTCCATGAAACATAGTGAAAAGGTCAGTTTCTCAAAACAGTATTAGTTAAAACGGTTGGTTACAGTGTCTAAATTTTACACCACTTTTCACCACTTTTTAAGAAAAAATGGGCATTTTCTTCCCTTGCTCTCCACTTTTTTTATGTAAAGTACCCTTTACAAATGCAAAAAAATAAAACAGACACAATATCTTGTGTCTGTAAAGTCTACTTTACACTATATATGATGTGCATATGAGGCAGACGATGCTGAGTTCGGCAGGGCAATCTGAGGCCCCGGCCCTTAGCGAGTGGCGAGCGTCAGCGAAGACAGAGCTTAGGGACGCTGGGTCGAAGCTTGAGTGCGAACGTCGCTGACGAACTGCAGCAACGCCTGCCCATTAAGCTCATACTATGAAGCCTCCGTTCACAGATATTACCTGCCCTGTTATGAAGGACGCATCCTCGGAAGCCAGGAACTTCATGACCTTTGCGACTTCCTCAGGAGTGCCGATCCTGCAAAGAGGCGTTTCCTCCGCCATTTCGCTGATTGCACTCTCATCCACAGACTTGTTCATGTCCGTATCTATGAGTCCGGGAGATATGCAGTTTACTCTGATGCCGGACGGTCCGAGTTCTTTGGCCAGGGCTTTGGTGAGGCCTATGACTCCTGCCTTGGATGCGGAATATGCAACCTCGCAGGATGATCCCACTTCTCCCCACATGGATCCGACCGTGATGATGCATCCGCGCTTCCTGCTTATCATGGCAGGCAGCACATGACGTACGGCATAGAACACTCCGTTCAGATTTGTGTCTATCACCTCTTCCCACCTTGTCTCTTCTATATCCGTAATCAGATTGTAGTCGGCTATTGCGGAATTACATATGAGGATGTCGATGCTTCCCATCACATCCACCGCTCTTTCCACCGCAATCCTGACAGAGTCACTGTATTTTATGTCGCAGCGGACCATGGATGCACCGGTTTCCTGCCGGAGAGCATCCGCCTCTAGTTCTGATTTATGATATGTGAACACCACGCTGTCACCGGAGTCACGAAAGCATCTGACTGCAGCCGCTCCTATTCCGCGCGATCCTCCTATGATCAAAACATTACTCATTGTTCAGCTTCTCCTCGAGCGCATCCACTTCCTCTTCGAGCTTTGCATTCTCCTCTTCGAGCCTGGTGAGCTCCGCCTCGTGCTTTGCCCTCTCCTTTGCGAGCTTCTTCTGCTCCCTCTCCTTTTTCGCTTTGTTGATGCTGCGTTTTATGAGAATGAACAGTATCAGAAGTATCACAATCACCACTGCGGCCACCGTAAATCCAAAGCTGGCTTCGGCCTTGAACCTCCTCCAGTTGAGCTTGATGAACATCGAGGCCACTCCCAGTACGACCAGGAGAACGATTATAAGAATTACCGTGGCATTTCCTTTTTTATTGTTTTTCATTTAATCAGTTATCCTTTCTATTTGCGCGGACCGATGAATTCCCTGAGTATCGAATCGTCAGGAACCGCATCGGAGCTTTCGATCTTGTCGAAGTATTTAAGAAACGTGAGTATCCTCTGAGCCTCTTCATGCTGCTCACTGGTCTCCGGGATGGCCGTCAGCAATGGCTCGGCGTATGTCTTGAGGAGAGCAGTTTCGTATACGGTGCTCGAGTTAAACACCACATCCGCAGATGAGCTGTAGGGGAAGATATTTACACTTTCTCCGGCTCTTACCTTGGGCCACATCTCGAGCGTCCTCTCCGCATCGTATCCTCTGAACTGGTTGTCTCTCACCATGCGTCTGAGCAGCCTCGCGTCTGCCGTTGAGACTCTGTTGTGCCTGTCTATCGCCAGCTGCGTCAGCGGGCTTATGTATATTTTGAACTTATCCTCTCTCGGGATGTTCTCCGTCAGCACATCGTTGAGGCTGTGGATGCCTTCTATCACGAGCAGCTGATCCTTTTCAAGCCTGGTGATGCGCTTTCCGAATATCTTGGTTCCGTTCACAAAGTCGAACTCAGGAATATCCACTTCCTTGCCTGCAAGCAGGTCTTCCATCTGCTGATTGAACAGCTTCATATCCAGGGCTCCGAGTCCTTCGAAATCCGGTTTTCCGTCCTCATCAAGAGGCGTGTCTCCTCTTTCCACGAAGTAGTCATCGGTGCCCAGGTAAATCGGTTCCTTGCCGGTAAGCCTTTCTATTTCAGCGCAGATTTTCTTGGCTGTTGTTGTTTTGCCGCTGGACGATGGTCCTGCTATCAGCACGACCTTCTTTCCTTCCCTGACGATTCTTTCTCCGAATTCCTCCAGCAGTCTATGCTGCATCAGTTCACTTGCCTCTATTATTTCATCTGCTCTTCCCTGTCTGATTACCTCATTCAGATCTGCGAGATATTGCAGACCGGTGTATTTCCTCATGCGCTTTGAATCCGCATAGGCCTCATAGAGCTTGTCATCATCCCTGTATTTTGGAATGGTGTGATTGTGAAGAGCGTTGGGAAGCCTCACCAATAATCCGTTCCTGTAAGGTCTTATGTCGAACTTGTCGATATATCCGCTGCTCGGGAGCAACTTGCAGTACATGCTGCATTTGTAATTTCTCAGATTTGAGATTTCGTACTCCTCATCAGGGTCTCTTCCCTCCAGCAGGCGGACCTTTTCCATATATCCATACGACCTCCACTTTTCCATGGCCTCGGAAACCGTCACGACCTCGGTGACCACAGGAAGATCCAGGTCTATGAATTTCTGCATTTTATCCCTGAGTTTGTTGATGTCGTTTGTGGTAAAGGCCCTTCCATCCAGGTTTATATAGCTGTAGTATCCCTGGTTGAGCGAGTTACCGATCGTGACATCAGCCTCTCCGAACACCGCATGCACGGCTTTGAGATAAATCAGAATCGCAGTGTTGTGATAAGCGCGTTCTTCCGAAAATGTCCTGATTGTAAAATCATATTTCATTATCGCACCCTCCTGTTTTCGTTACGGCTAATATTCTACCATAAATGCCTTGATTTCTACCAATACTACGATTGACGCAGGAGTTATATTTTCGCTAAAATATAGGCAATAGTTTTATGATATTTTATGCGTTTTCACAGAGTAATATCATCACCCTGTAGTGTAGGAGGAGATCAGATGAAAAAAGATTATGAACCCCTATTTACGCCATGGAAAATCGGAAATGTCGAGATTCCAAACAGAATCGTACAGACATCCATGGGCGGAACATCCCTCTTTGGCTGGCTGGAACCATGCCACTTTGACAAAGAGGCAGCACACCACATTCTGGGTCGTGCACAGGACGGCGTAGGCCTCGTGCTTCCCGGCATGCAGTGTGTAAGGGACACCATGGGCCGCAGATGGCTCTATCAGAACAAAAAAATGTTCAAGGATCTCGCTGAGTGGATGCCTGAATTCCACAAAACAGGTTCCAAGCTCTTCATTCAGCTCGCAGGCGGTTTCGGACGTTCAATGGCCATCAACGACATGTTCGTCAAAATGCTCGAAAACAAAGCCTTCGGCGCCATAGCCAAACCGATTGTAGACATCGAGTACTGCTGCGCTTCCGCAGGAGAGACCCCTAACAGATGGTATCCTTCGATTAAGTCTCGTATGATGACAATCGAAGAGATTCAGGAAATGGTCGAAGCATTTGCAAAGACAGCAAAGCTCTGCCAGGAGGCCGGAGTTGACGGTGTGGAAATCCACGCTGTACACGAGGGCTATCTGCTCGACCAGTTCACAATCGCCAACATGAACTACAGAACCGACCAGTACGGCGGCTCCTTCGAAAACAGATTCAGATTCCCTGTTGAGATAGTCCAGGCCATTAAGAGAGAGTGCGGAGATGACTTCCCTGTTGCTCTCAGATACTCGGTAGTATCCAAGACCAAGGGCTGGCTCCAGGGCGCGCAGCCGGGTGAGGAATTCGAAGAGTTCGGACGTGACATGGCAGAGTCCGAAAAAGCCATCAAGTATCTGTCCGATGCAGGCTATGACATGTTCAACTGCGACAACGGAACATATGATGCCTGGTACTGGGCTCATCCGCCAGTCTACATGCCGGATAACTGCAACCTCGAAGATGTTGAGCACATCAAGAAGTTCACGGATAAACCTGTTGTCTGCGCAGGAAAGATGGACCTCAAGGTCGGCGCCAAAGAAATCAAAGCCGGAAAAATCGATGGACTTGGTATCGCACGCCAGAACCTCGTAGATCCTGACTGGGTCACAAAGCTCAGAGAAGGCAGAGAGGAAGAAATCAAGCCTTGCATCAGATGTCACAATGCGTGCTTCAACTTTGCGAAGTCCAAACATACTGCAAACACGCAGCCTCTGTTTGACTCACTGCAGCTGGCACGCTGCGCTCTGACACCGTCCACGATGCAGCACAACAGATACAAGATCGTACCTACAAACAGTCCTAAGAATGTAGCCATTGTAGGTGCGGGATTCGGAGGACTCGAGGCAGCTCTCGTTCTCAAGAAGAGAGGCCACAATCCAGTGGTATTCGAAAAGGACAGCAAGCTCTTCGGTCTCTACAACACATCGGCAGCCATGTCATTCAAAGATGCTGACAAAGAGCTCATGAAATGGTACGAAAGAGAGCTCAAGAAATGGGATATCGATATCAGACTGAACAGCGAAGTCAACGATGTCACATCCCTGCTCAAGGCCTATGATGACGTTATCGTATCGATAGGTGCTGTACCTAAAGAAATCCACATTCCGGGATTCAGCAATACAATCTCATTCACAGATCTGCTGATTGGTAAGAACAGCAAGAAATACGATAAGATCGTATTCCTCGGCGGCGGACTGTCATCCTGCGAAGCTGCATATGACGCAGTACTTGCAGGCAAACACCCTGTCGTTGTTGAATTCCAGGATGACCTGATTACGGCACCCGGCACATGCCTCGCCAACTCCTCATTCCTGAGAGAGGCTCTGCCGTTCAAGGGAGTACCGGTACATCTGACATCCACCATCACGGAGATCGGTGACGGATACTGCATGATCAAGAACGTACAGACCGGTGAGGAATGGAAAGAAGAATGCGACTGCGTTGTAAACGGACTCGGATTCGTTCCAAATGACAGATTCAAGGGAGTCAAGGACAAACGCATCCACAGAGTAGGCACCTGCGTCAAGTGGGGAGCACTCAGAGAAGTTATCTGGGGAGCCTGGGATGTCGCAATGACAATCTAGCATCAGTTAAATAGATGGGTGTATATGTAATTCACCAGTGCAATCTGAGGCCTCGGCCCTTAGCGATTGGCAAGCGCCAGCGCAGACAGAGCTTAGGGACGCTAGGTCGAAGCTTGAGCGCGAGCG
>ONJG01000068.1 GCA_900318105.1 uncultured Eubacteriales bacterium | reverse complement strand
GGGGGATTTGAACCCCCGCACGGGAGTTACCCGCCTGCTGGTATTCGAAGCCAGTCCCTTCAGCCTCTTGGGTACCTCTCCACATATTATGCGCTTTACGCGCGGATTGAATTATAGCACAGCGGGTCTTGGTAGTTCAAGGATTTCCCAGTGTGATTGAGTCACATATTGCCTGTGTGTGATGCGTGCTATAATTCCGGTACGTTAGATATGTAATCCCCCAAAAGGAGGTAGAGATATGGCTAAGATGGTGAAGTGTATTATATGCGGTGCGGTGTTTGAAGAAGGTGCAGATGTCTGCCCGGTGTGCGGGGTCGGACCTGAGAACTTCGTGCCGGTTGAAGATGATAAAACTGCCTTTTCAAAGGATACAGATGAGAAATTCGTGATACTCGGAGGCGGCCCTGCTGCAAGGTCCGCAGCTGAGGCGGTGCGCGAGAGAAACAAGACGGCGATTATTACAATAGTGAGCAAGGAGAAGCATCTTCCCTACAACAGGCCGATGCTGACCAAGGCTCTTCTGGAAGATCATTCGGATAACAAACTGGCGATTGAGCCTGCTTCGTGGTACGAGGAAAACCGCGTTTTCTTTATGGGTGAGACAGAAGCCGTCGGAATCAATGTTGATAACAAGGAAGTCGCCGTTGTGCTGGCTGACGGAAGCCGCGGGACTGTGGCTTATGACAAACTGATATATGCCCTCGGCGCGTACTGTTTCGTCGCGCCTATTCCGGGATCTGAGCTTGAGCACGTGCTGACGGTCAGAAATATTTCGGACACCGAGGCGATAAGAAAAGTGGTGGCAGAGCGCGATGTGAAAAATGTCGTATGCATAGGCGGCGGAGTCATGGGCCTTGAGGGAGCATGGACCATGAGAGAGGCCGGCTACAATGTGACAGTGCTCGAGACGGCGCCCGGCCTCCTGCCGCGTCAGCTCGACGACGCGGCCTCCGCCCTGCTTGAAAAGATCGCAGCAGATGCCGGAGTGCATATTGTGACCGGAGCCAAGATCAGCAAGATCACGGGAGATGCCGTAATTCTCGAAGACGGCACGGAGTATCCTGCGGAGCTGGTACTGATGTCCACCGGTATGAGGCCGTATACCCAGCTCGCAGAGGACAGCGGCATCGAAGTGGATAAATGGGTGGCCGCGGATGAACACATGAGAACGAGCGCGCCCGATGTATTTGCAGCCGGAGACTGCGCAATGGTCAACGGGCAACCTCAGGTATTCTGGGCCCAGGCTGAGGCTACAGGAAAAGTCGCCGGTGCAAATGCAGCAGGAGATGATGTGACCTATGACGCCATAGGATCCGCCCTCATCATGCACGCATTCGGTACAGCAGTCTTTGCACAGGGCACTAACGGAAAGGATAAGGAGTACAGGAGCGAGATCAGTCAGGATGAGGCAGCAGGCAACTACTCCGCCTGCTACTACGACGGAGACAAGCTCGCAGGCGCCATGCTGGTCGGAGATATCTCCTCCATGAGCGAGCTTATGAATAAGTTTTAGAATAATAAGAAATCTGCGGGTCTTATCCCGCAGTTTTTTTGTTTTTTCCGGATCTTCCGAGGATAAGCATCAGCAGCGCCGAGAGGATCATCACCGCGGCTCCTGCGATGGTGGAGCTGTTGGAGATGTACAACTTCGACGGCAGCCAGCCCTTCTCTATGCTCTCAGCCGCAAGAAGCTCCCCTGTCTCGATCTCCTCTCCGTCCACGGTAACGGTATACGTTCCCGCCTTGCTCCCCTTTTTAAGCGGAGCCTTGAGATTATTGACATCTGTCTCGACCTTTATATCCTTTTTACGATTATCCTTCGGATAAACATGTATGGTCTTGTCCATGGCAAGCGGCACCACGGTCTCGGCTCCTCCCTTGACCCTGGCCTCGCACGCCTCATCACCCTCGTTTGCCACCGTAAATCCCGGAGTCACGTCGTGGCTGAACTTCATCAGCGTCTTTACGTCCGCCGGCCTCTTCTTGAGAGTGTCTCTCAGGAGTACCATGGCCGCGTTCAGATGATCCTCCGTAAACTCGAGGACTATGGAGCAGTCGTCATCCTCCCAGGTTCCTGTCTTGCCGCACTCGACACCGTCAATACCGGATGTTCCCTTTCTGAAAACATTGACAATAGCCCTTTCATAATTGTTCTCGGGCGTCGGCGGGATAACGTATTCACCCACCATCGAGAGCTCTCTGAGCTTTTCGTTTTCAAAGCATCTGGCCGTTATGATGACCATGTCGTGTGCTGTTGTGTAGTGGTTTTTGTTCTTCCAGCCGTTCGGATTCACAAAGTGGGTGTTCTTGCAGCCCCATTCCTCGACCTGCTTGTTCATGAGCTCTGCGAAATTCTTTTCGGAGCCGCTCACCTCAAGGGCTAGAGCATATGCCGCGTCATTTGCCGACCCGAGCATGGTGCCGTGCAGCAGATCGTTTACCGTGAGCTTTTCTCCTTCTATGAGGTTGATGTGGGCTCCGCCTTCGTAATCCAGCTCGGAATTGGATTTCTTGATCGTGACCGTATCTTCGGGGTTGAGATTCTCAATCGCCAGATAGCAGGTCAGTATCTTCGTTATGCTGTACGGGTCTATCTTTTCATCCCCGTTCTTTTCGTATACGGGCTTGTCCAGATCGAGGGAGTATATGGCAGCTCCCTCAGCCTTTATCTCCGGCGCTTTTGCATCGGGATTTCCGTATGGCTGTATGAGGTCCCTGTCGAATGACTTCGACGCCTTGCTCGGCAGCACCAGAACAAGAATCAAAAGAAGCAGCGCTTCTGCGAGCGCTCTTCTTATTCTGGCCTTACGCCTTTTCTTCTTTACAATTATCCTTCTGATTTCGTCATCAGATCTCATCTAAATCTCCCATACCCTGAGTGCTCCGGGTTTTATCTCCGCCTCTATCTTGGGCGTCCTGAACACCTCTCCGTCAATTACATATTCCATTGTATCATCCTTAAGCGGCTCTATGCATATCCTGCGGGCCTGCCTGTAGGTGGCGATTTTTTCGACATCCTTTATCTCGAACAGCTTTCCGGCGCTGAACTTGGGGAACTTGCTCACAAAGCTGAGTCTCGATACGTCCCTTATCGCCATGAGCTCGATAAGCCCGTCGTCGAGCCTGGCATTCGGACAGCTTTCTATGCCGCCCCCGCAGTAATTGCCGTTGCTCATGGTAGCCATCAAAAGGTCCCCGTCATAAAAGGGTTCGTCATCCGCCGTGATGCGAAGGCTCTGCCCTTCCTTTTTTGCGAGAGTGGCAAACACAGCCGCAAGATAAGCCATGGATCCCGAGATTATGGTCTTTTCATGTATCCTGCTCGCGCGTATCGCGGTGTTGCCGTCAAATCCTATATTTACCCCGTTGACTGCTATGCAGCTTTTGATCTCTCCGTCCGCATCCCAGGATATCTCTATCACATCGATGGCCCTGGGCCTGCCGTTAATCTGCTTTTCCAGATTCCTGTAATCTTTATAGCTGCCTTTTCCCTTGGAAAGCGCTCGGCAGAGATCGTTTCCGGTTCCGATCGGTACAATTCCCAGTATGGCATTGTCGTATCCGTATATGCCATTGGCCGTCACATGCGCCGTGCCGTCTCCGCCGCAGGAGAATATCACGATATCCTCGCCGGCCTGTTTCGCATCCTCTGCAAGCGATGCCGCAATCCTCGAAGAATCATGATTGGGCATGGTGTGATATATGCCGATGTCCTTATCCCTGTGGTTTGCCACAAGTTCTTCGGCTGCGCTTATTATGTTTTTATCTTTTTTACCTGTCCCCGAGATCGGGTTTACGACAAACGCGTATCTCATTTAGCTTCTCCGTCTGCATCGCCGTCATATATCAGCTTGGGCTTTGCCCCGAGGTAGTCGAGCGACACCAGCGAGTATTCAACTCCCCTGACATCGCCTTTTATGCCCCGCGAAAATGCCGGCATTCCATGGAGATGCCCGTAGATGCACTTCCATACACCGTACTCTTCCAGGATTCTGGTGAACTCGGTCTCCCTGCCGTCGGCACCGCTCGGCGGATAATGAAGGCAGGCTATAATGCGTGAATCCGGGCGTGCGGCCCTGGCCGCATCGAGTCCCATGCGCATCCTCTGAAGCTCCCTGGCATATATCTTTTCGTCGTGCTCCGTATATTCGTCAGAGCCCGGATACGGCCATCCCCTCGATGCTGCAATAACTATATCACAAGCATCGACGGCGTAGCAGTCGTTCTGCAGAAATACGATGTCGTCGTAAAGGGAATTCAGATACTTTATCCTGCTCCACCAGAGATCGTGGTTGCCCTTGGAGATTATCTTAAGTCCCGGGAGATTGTGTATCCACTCAAAGTCATCCATGGCTTCCTCTATCTTAAGAGCCCATGAAATATCTCCCGGCACGAGCACGATGTCATCGTCATGCACTATCTCGCGCCAGGCTTTTTCGACGCTCCCCGGATGTCCTTCCCATCCCGGGCCGAACTTGTCCATCGGTTTGTCTATATTCTCATTGAGCGAGAGATGAAGATCTCCTATCGCGTAGATTTTCATTCTATTCCAGCTATCCTTTTAATTACATATCCGGCCAGTTCGAGTCCGCAGGACCCCGGCACATAGCTCATGGTGCCGAGCACCCCGTCCCTCGGAACGGGCTTTTCCTTTGAATAAACCACCGGCAGATGTTCTATGCCTATATCCCTGAGCCTTTTTCTCATCACCTTGGCCAGCGGGCAGACCGAAGTCTCCGATATATCCGCTGTCATAAACTGCGTTTCGAACTTGCCCGCAGCTCCCATGGATGAGATTATGTTTATACTCTTTTCTTTTGCATTTTTTATCAGCTCAACCTTTGCATCGACATCGTCTATCGCATCGATTATCCAGTCAAAGCCGCTTATGTCGAGGTCCTCATCCGTCTTGTAAAATGACGGCACCGCAGCCACATCCGCATCCGGATTGATATCCCGGCACCTCTCTGCCATCACCTCGGCCTTGTTGCGTCCTATGGTGGATGAGAGTGCAACGAGCTGCCTGTTGAGATTGCTCTCTGCGGCATCATCTCCGTCCATCAGCGTGATCTTTCCTATGCCCGCTCTTGCAACCGCCTCTGCGGCATACGAGCCTACACCGCCGCATCCCATAACAAGAACGGAGGCGGATTTAAGCCTCTCAACACCTTCGCTTCCTATGAGCTTTTCCGTTCTCGAGTATCGCTCGTGCATTACGCTATCTATTCGCCCTTTCTTATCGCTTCCAGCACTCTTATGATATCGCCTCCGCTGTAGCCCTTTGACTCGAGCTTTCGCGCTATCTTAGCTTCGAGCTTTTCGTCTCTTTCCCTGCCCTCCGCCTCGCGCTTTGCGATGTAAAGAGCATCCTCGTATTCATCTACTTTGTTATTATACAGGAAATCCTCAGCGGCATTCTTAATCGTCGCTTCGTCGACCCCGCGCTCTCTGAGCTCGGCCGCCGCCCTTTTAATTCCCCTTCTCTTTTCTCTGTTATATTCGTAATATCTCTCGGCATAGAGGTAGTCATCGAGGTAGCGCAGGCCGATGAGTTCATTTACCGCCTCATCTATCTCGGACGCCTCATATTCCTTATCCCTGAGATGCTTTCTGACCTCATGCACGGTTCTCATCCTGCTCGCAAGATATGCCGAGGCCGCTTCCATGGCAGTCTTCTTACTCTTTGACATATATCTCCTTATATATGAGCTTCTCGTCTATATCTTCATTTGCCTCAAGGCAGATCGCCGCATACAGCCTGTCCGAGTCAGGCAGCACGATATTGCTTATATAATATCTGTTGTCATCATGCATTACGCTTGTATGCATGGAAAACGGAGGAAAATCCTCCATAAAAACGGACTCTCCGATGGCCTTTGTAAATGCCTCCCTCCTGGTCCATATCCTGAAAAACTCGGCGATCGAGTCCTCCGCGCTCTGTCCGCCGGGCACATGCAACCCCTCGACAGCTCCCGCGTCTTCACTGTTGAAAAAGCGCCGGGCTATCTGCCTGTAATTACATAACCTCTCGTACTGAATGTCCAGGCCGCATGCCCTCGTGCCGATGAGCACGGCCCAGCTGTTGTCACTATGGGAAATAGAGAACTCATCAAAGCCCTCTATATAAGGTTTTCCTTCGTAGCCGTGGGAATCATCCCTCTTCAGCTTTGAAACCAGCAGCGCCGCGCGCTCTCTGTCACCCGTATAATCCGCTATGGCTGCCTCAAGGAGCTCATGGCTCTTGAATTTAAGCTCTTTATACCTGTGCGTGTAATAAATAATCACTTGCCAAGCTCCTCAATGCCTCTGCTCAGGGCCTCATCGGATGGTACCTCCACATCAGGTGTGATTCCCTCTTCGTTTACCGTGGAGCCACTCGGCCTGAAATACTCCGTCACGGTCAGCTTGACGGCAGATCCGTCCTTGAACTTACGCGTCAGCTGGGTCACGCCCTTTCCGAATGTCTTCTCGCCTATTATGAGGCCCGCTTTATTATCCTGGATGGCTCCTGCAAGTATCTCCGACGCACTGGCCGTTTCCGCATTTGTCAGTATGACCATATCGAGATCCGCAGAGCTCGCCTTGGAATTAAATACCTTTTCCTCTCCATTCTTTGTGACCTCGCTCATTATCTTGCAGGCAGGCAGCAGATAATCCGCGATTTCTATGCTCTCATCAGTCAGGCCTCCGCCGTTGTTTCTGAGGTCTATAACAAATTTATCACAGCCATCGTTCTTCAGATCCCTTACGGCTAATTTAAAGTCCTTGGCCGTCCCTTTCAGAAATGATGATATTCTGATATATCCGACGCCCTCGGCATCCTCCAGGCTCCTATACTCAACGGAGTAGTTTTCGATTTTGGTCCTGTTCATGGAAAAGTCGAGTTCTTCTTCTCCGCGCAAAATCCTGAGTTCAACCAGCCCGCCCGATTCGCCTCCTATCATGGACACGGCATCGCTGCTGTCTCTGGGTTTTTCGCCATTTATTTCAAGTATCACATCTTCGGGCATGACCCCCGCATCCTCTGCGGGTCCGCCCTCCAGCACCTGCTTGATTACGACACGATCGTCTTCATCCGTAACCGACACACCTATGCCCACATAGTCCGAGTCATAATGCTTTTCAAACTCGGCAAACTCCTCCTTTGTGAAATACTCTGCGTAGGGATCTCCCGTGCCCGCCACGAGCTCCTTGAGCTCGGCATCGCCGATGGCGCCCGGAGTTTCCTCTGCCAGCGGGTCTTCGCCTATCATTTCGAGTATCTTATTGTACTTTCCGTAATTGTCGTCCAGTTCTTTGTAGTATTCATATTTATCCTGCGTCACAAATCTCCCGAAATTCTGGACACTGTATAAGAGGCCCAGGACCGCCAGCGTGCATATGACTCCCATAATGAAGAATATGCGTTTTTTGGTCGCGGGGGCAAATTCCTTTTCAGGATCATGTGCCGCATTATTCATTTCCCTGTTTTTAATCTCATCCATTTCCTCAGGATCTAAATGCTTCCTCCGGGTACTATGTATCTGGCCACGAGCTGGACCCTGGCCTCATCTCTCCAGACATTTTTCTCTATATTTCCGATTATATCCACAGGTCCTCTGGACAGCTCTTCATAAGCGTCTCCTGCCCCGCTGAAAATCACGGAGTCAATGTACCTGCCGTCCGACGTTCTGATGGCGAACTTAGCCATCTTTTCCCCGTCTTTCAGAAAACGCCAGTTGCTGACCTCTGCATTTCTGACAAGGAACATCGGCAATTCGTTTTCTTTTCCGCAGGGCTCGAGCATCTCAAGCGCCTCCGCAAGGTCTATGTCTATGTCATCCGAATCGATGCATGCATCGAAATCGTAGCTGAACTCAAACAGATCCGGTTCTTCCTTGTTTTTCTCTGCCAGGTCTTTGTTTAAGTTCTCCTTCAGACGTTCCATTTTATCAGCTGCTATGGTGAAACCGCAAGCCGCACTGTGTCCGCCAAAGCTTATGAAATCATATCTGTATTTATCCAGCATCGAGAACATGTCGACCCCTCTGATGGACCTGCCCGTGCCCTTGTAGTTTCCGTCTCCGAGCGAGACCACGACAACCGGTCTGTTTACCTGCTCTCTGATGCGCCCTGCGACGATTCCTAGCACTCCTTCGTGCGAATCATTGATTTCGAGCATCAGAAAGTCGCCTTTTTTCATCTCGTCCCCTACTATGCTGAGGCCTTTTTCAAATGCCTCGTCCTGGAGCCTCCGCCTCTCTCTGTTGGCGGCGAGAAGTTCATTGCAGCAATCCCTTATCTCGCTCTCATCTTCCGAAAGCAGCAGCCTGACTCCCAGTGTGGCATCTCCCATCCGGCCGGATGCGTTTATCTTGGGCGCTATACCGTACGAGATGTCCGATGCTTTAATGGTCCTGTAGTCCAGGGATGACCTGTCTATCAGCTCCCTGAGGCCCTTGTTCCTGCATCCGAGGTGCATGCTCCGAAGGCCGACTTTTACAAGCGTCCTGTTTTCGTCGAGCATGGGCATGATGTCCGCTATGGTCCCCACAGTGGCGAGCTCAATTATCTCCGCCATCAGGGCACCCGGAATATCTCTTTCTCTTGCTATCGCAAGAGCGAGCTTGTATGCAACGCCGACTCCGGCGAGGCCCTTGAACGGATATCCGTCCTCCGGAAGCCTCGGGTTTATGACAATGCCGCTTGCAACCACATCCGAGATATTGTGATGATCGGTGACCAGGGTCTCTATGCCCAGGCTGTGCGCATATTCTGTCTCTTCCCTCGATACGGAGCCGCAGTCCACCGTAACTATGAACTCTCCTCCGCCTGCTTTTATTCTGTCTATGGCATCCTTGTGGAGGCCGTAGCCCTCGTCTATGCGGGACGGAATATAATAGCTGATTTTATCCGTCAGACAGGATAATACTTTCATCAAAAGAGCCGTGGAGGTGATCCCGTCCACGTCATAATCTCCGTAGATGACTATGTTCTTACCCTCATCTGCATTTTTGAGCAATAAATCCGCTCC
The DNA here is from genome assembly GCA_900318105.1 of uncultured Eubacteriales bacterium. Classification (GTDB taxonomy): domain Bacteria; phylum Bacillota; class Clostridia; order Peptostreptococcales; family Anaerovoracaceae; genus Crickella. Next base: position 28,957 of record ONJG01000068.1, on the reverse strand, counting down.
CTCTCTCATATTGGAGAGCAGGAATGGATCGTATGCCAGTTTCGGTTTCGGAGAGAGGAACTCCTCGAGCTCCTCCTCTCCTATTCCTCGTGATTTAATTATCTCCAGTACCTTTTCAGGTATATCCTTCAATGCCTGGTAACCTCCCTAGTAGAGTGAGTACGGATTTACCGAGTCTCCGTTTTTAAACACTGTGAAGTGCAGGTGCGGACCCGTTGAGTTACCCGTGCTTCCAATATATCCTATGACCTGTCCTTTTTTAACGACCTGATTTGTACTGCAGTTGTATCCGCTGAGATGTCCGCACAGTACGCTGTATCCGCCGCCGATCGCGTAGGTTATGCACATGCCGTAGCCGCCATACCACGAAGCCCTTGTGATTACACCATCTGCTATCGCATATACGGGTGCTCCGTAGGTTCCGCTTGAGAGCACGAGGTCGAGTCCGTTGTGGAATTCCCTTCCGTGGAACGGACAGATTCTCCATCCGTAATTACTCGTCTGTATCCAGTTGGACGCTATCGGCCACTGATACTGTCCCGGCTTTGCTTCGACTGTTCCGCCGGATTCAACTATCATGCGCTCTGCCTCTGCCTGCTTTGCAGCTGCTTCGGCAGCCATAGCTGCGGCCTCGGCTTCCATCTGCTCTTCCATTGCATGCAGCCTGTCGGCCTCTGCCTTGTATTTGTTCTTAAGTTCCTCGGTCTCTGCCTGCTGTCCTTCGAGTCTGAGCTGCTGCTCCTCGAGCGCAACCTGCTGGCTCTCAAGATAAGCCTGCTTATCCAGGAGCTCTGCCTTTATCTCCTCGAGCTCCTTGTAGTCGTCCTGTAGTTTCTCGAGCAGCTCCTGGTCGCTTTCGAGGATTTTATGGACCATACCCCAGTTGGCCAGAAGTCCCTCAACACTCTCTGAGTTCAGCATTACATCGATGAACCCTGCAGATCCGGTTTTGTACATAGCGGTAAGTCTGTTACCAAGAGCTTTGTTCTGCTCTTCGATCTCGGCTTCCTTTTTCTGTATCTTCTTTTGCGTCTCGACTATCTCTGCTTCGGTTACGGCTATAGATGTTTTTGTGGCCTCTATATCAGCTTTTGTGGTTTCCATTTCCGCCTGGATATTGTCGAGCTCTTTTTCGGCCTCCTCAAAATTGGCTATGGCCGCTGCCCTTTTCTTTGCGGTCTCCTTGACCTCTTTTTTCTTGGCCTCAGCCTGAGCAGCCGCTTCCTTGGCTGCCTTTTCCGCCGCCTCTTTTTCCTCCTGCGTCACGGCAAATGCCGAAAAGAAGGACGTGAGGCAAAGCGACGCTATAAGTGTGAGGATGATTATTAAATTCTTTCTGCTTTTATTACGCATGTCTTCCCCCTTGTGCCACACTATTTATCCAGGAATCTCCTGATTGAAATCATACTTCCGACCGATCCTATAAGAACTCCGAGTATCAGGAACATCACAAGCAGCACCATCGAAAGCTGCTCTGCCGGAACGAAATTGATGGAGAGTATGCGGTTTACATCCTCGCCTATTATTCCGGATATCCTGGAGTAGATGAGATGAGTCAGTCCCGTCGCCACTACAGCGGATACAATACCCACTATAATTCCTCCGAGTATGAACGGCGCCCTTACAAAGCTGTTTGTGGCACCGAGATACTTCATGATGCCTATCTCTTTTTCTCTGTTGAACACGGTCAGCTTGATCGTATTGGCCACTATTATGATCGATACAATTATGAGAAAGAGCATCGCAACTATGGAGCCTGTCTCGACAAACCTCGAAAGCTGCGCAAGCTTTTCAATCGTATCTCTGTAATAAACTATGTCCTCAACCCCTGCGAGCTTGGGCGCTTCCTCTGCAAGTCTGTTGGCCGCATCCTTGTCCTTGACATATACATTGAATGAGTCCGGCAGAGGATTCTGCGGCAGATTGTCCAGCAGATATGCGTTGTCGCCCCAGGTATCCTTGAGTGACACCAGGGCGTCAGCCTTGCTTACAAATTCTACTTTTTCAACGCCTTCCATGTTCTCCAGCGATTCGGTCAGGGCTTTCACTTCCTCTGCTTTTGTATTTTCTTTTACATATACCTGGACTACGTTGTAGTCCTTTTCTATTGATTTTGTAAACAGGTTTACGTTGACGAAAGCCACGAAAAACAGTCCGAGTATGAGCATCATGGCTGTTATGGCTAGGATGGTCGTAAAATACATGCCTTTATTTCTGCCCATCTGTACGAAGGCCTGTTTGAGGTTATATCCGAATCTTCTCATTTTCCCTCTCCTCCTTACAGATAATCACTGAGCATATCTTCGACTTCGTTATCTGAGACCTCGGTCGGCTGACTCACGCTGGTCATGGTCTGACGCGGCGAAAGTCCGGTCAGTGTCTGACGTGAAATGCTCGTTATGGTCTTTCTCGCATCGGATGCATCATCAGGCATACCGTCAAGATCGAAGTCCCTGAATACGTAGCCGCCTGCACCGTCCGAGATTATCTTTCCGTCGTTGATGGCCACAACCCTCTTGTTCATGGCATCAACGATATCCCTGGCATGCGTCACCATCAGCACCGTCGTGCCTCTTATGTTGATGAGCTCCAGCAGCGCCATGATTTCCATGGCCGTCACGGGATCGAGGTTACCTGTCGGCTCATCGCAGATCAGAACTCTCGGCTGGTTGGCCAGAGCCCTTGCGATTCCTACCCTCTGCTGCTCTCCGGCAGAGAGCTCAGCCGGGTATCTGTTGGCCTTGTCCAGTATATCCACAAGCTCGAGCACGTAAGGAACCCTTTCTTTGATCTCCTTTCTGCTCTTGTGCAGTACTTCCATGGCAAATGCGACATTCTCGTATACTGTCTTTTTTTCGAGAAGTCTGAAATCCTGGAATACCATACCGATTTTCTGTCTTACTTCCGGAATTTTGCGCTTCCTGAGCTTTGTGATGTCCTGGCCCGAAAGCAGGATTTTACCTTTGTCAGGATCAAGTTCCTTCAGTATGAGCCTGATGAAAGTTGTCTTTCCTGCTCCGCTCGGTCCCACGAGGAACACAAAGTCACCCTTCTTGATGTGTATTGACACATCGTCGAGGGCCACATTATTCCCGAACTTCTTGCTTACATTCTTGAATTCAATCATTGGTTTGTGGTTCCTTCCTTAATTAAACCTGTATATATCTGTAGCGTTTATTGACTGTTATCATCGCTGCCTGTATTCGGCAGTTCCTTCATCCTTTCAAACTCTCCGTAAGTGAAGAATACAAGTCCAATCCATATTATTCCGAGAGCCATCATCTGCACCCTGTCCGTCGGTTCCCTGAAGAGGAATATGCCGAGCAGCAGTGATATAGTCGGGCTCACATACTGCGCGAGGCCCAGCAGCTGCAAAGGCGTCTTTTTCGCCGCATATCCGAAGAGTGCGACTGGTATCAGCGTCATCAGTCCGCTTGCCCAGAGCATCGCATACTGCCTCGGGGCATTCACGCTTATCGCTCCCACTCCCCTGGCCTCTATGTACACTATGGCTATCAGAGCCAGCACAGCGTACGGCATGGTCTCATAAACCAGCGCTATCAGCGGCGGCTGATCCGATGCCTTTTTAATGGCCGAGTAGACAGCCCATGAGACCGCAAGGCCGAGGGCGACTCCCGGAAGCTGACCGAAGTGCACCAGTATTATTACTATTGCTATCAGCGCCAGGCACATGGCCACTATATTGTATTTTGTGAGCTTTTCCTTAAAGAGCACTATCCCGAATGCACATATCACGATTGGCTCTATAAAGTATCCTATCGATGCCTGAATGACCCGCCCCGAGTTCATGGCCCAGATGTACAGGCTCCAGTTGAAGGTGAGCACGAGTCCTGCGGCAAATGACCTGAGGACTTTTTTCTTATCTGCCATCAGGCCCCATATCTCTTCTTTGCTGTAGGCGAACCTGGCTACTATATATGAATAGATGAACATCGTGAGTATGCGGTAGAGCACTATCTTCCATGATTCGATGGGCTCAAGCGCCTGCCAGTATATGGGCAGAAAGCCCCACATCAGCTGGCAGAGCAGCACATACAGCGCACCTGTTCTGTATTCTCTTTTATCCAATTTATCCCCTTCTTTTCTCTGTTATCGTGTCCGCAATCATGCGGGCCTCCGAGTAACCCTGCTCCGACATTATGTCTGCGGATTTGTGCAGGACCTCATCGAATTTTGATTCCATCTCATCAAAGCGTTTCATGAATATCCTTTGATTGAGCCCGCATTCCTTTGCAGCTCTCTCGAACGCGCTTCTGTCCAGCTCTCTCCACTCACTGATGCCTCCGATGGAAAATGCCATTTCGGATGAGTGTGTGTCGTATACTATCGTGCTGACTATGTCATAGGCCGGTGCCAGTCTCTTGGAACCGATCTTGCTGTCATAGAGCAGCGAAAAGTTCTTTATATGTCCGTCGGTGTTGCCGATCAGATAATGGAAGATAATCATGTCCCAGAGTTTTATCTGATCGTCTATGGGTGATGCAGAGTGCGCCCTCAGGATCCTGAACATATCCTTCATATGGTGTTCGCCCGGCCTCTCATACTTGTTTGCGGCAGATATCCCGAGCGCCTGTCCGAAGTCCTCCTGATGGAGCCTCAGCGGACACGGCATGCCGGACAGCGATTTGATACTGCCCTCCATGGTCCTGTCATAGCGTTCGGTTGCCAGCAGCACCTCATCTTCGTGCTCCGGCTTGCTGTTATTGATAATTACCGTGCCCGGAGTCTCTATGCCCATGGCCTTTGCGGTCATGAGAGCCAGCTGCTCGTTCTGCACGATAAAGTCATATCTTATGTGACTCTGTTTCAATATATGAGTGCTCGGTGCATTTCCTATCGGGAGATACCAGTCTCCTCCGGCGTCGCGGTAAACTCCGATCTTTCCGGATGCTCCGGTGAGCGAGAGATGCGACTCTGCGATGAGGTCCGCCGATTTCGTCGCTCCTTCCGCAGCAAGGTCATACATGATGTCCGCATCGAGCTTTCTGTAGCCCGGCTCAAACCACTGGTAGTCGTCTCCCTTGAGCGTTATGGCTCCCAGGCATTCCGAACCCAGCATCCCGAGAAGTGACAGATAATCATCCGCATCGACCCTGTTGTTCTTGGCCACAGTGCGGCGGAGAAATCCCTCGGGGAGCAGTCCTTCAAAGAAAATCCTTGTCTGCTCGGGTCCGTACGCTTCTCTTCTCAGAGGAAGACTGATGGATATGGGTTTTGCATCCCTCGAATTGATATAATCCTCGGAATACTCAAAAACCGCAGAGAACTCGGAGTCCCCCGTGATGCTACCCACCTCTTTCTGGCGGCCCATTATTTCTATCTCAACATCGAGTCTTCTCAAATCCGCTCCTATTCGCCCCTTCTGCTTATGCACATATCCATTCCCAGAAGGCTCATAACATCCATCAGTTTATTGAGCTGCACCGTTTCTTTTCCGTTTTCAAGCTCGGAAAGAAAGCTCGAGCTCACGCCGACATAATCCGCAAGAAAGCCCTGGGTATATCCCAGCTCCTTGCGCCTCTTTCTTATCTCGGCTCCTATATCTTTGCTTGAATGAACTGTCTTCACAAAAAATCCCTCCAAAGACAAAAGGCAATCAAATAAATGATTGCTGTAACCTTTACCGTATCTGATTATATAGGCGAACGACTAAATTCCTGTTTTGAGATTATAAATTTCTTCGTTCGACTATATTTTCTATACCAAGATTATAATATAGCCGAACGACTAAATCAACATCTTTTTCAGCTTTTATCAAATTGTCGCAACACTTTCATCGTTTTACGATACTATATATATGAGAGCTCTCAAAAATAGCAGAGGTGGATAATTGAAAAAAGAAGTAAACACCGTAATGAATAACAGGCTAAGCTGCGAGGAGTTCTGCTCTTTGTACGGAGAGATCAAGGACAGTCTGTATCGCTATGCTCTTTACAGGCTTGGCAATCCCGCCGATGCCGAAGATGCCGTATCCGATGCAGTCCTCGCTGCCTGGAGGGGTATTGAAGGTCTGAAAGATGTTTCGGCTTTTTCAGCATGGCTGTTCGCCATCCTCAGGAACACCTGTAACTCCGGTATAAAGCGCATCATAAGCGAACGGGAGAAGATAGAAAAAGCAGGCCGGGACACAAGTGCGATGTCTGAGAACAGCGACTGTGAACCGGGATTACTTTCAAAAGAGCTCAGTGAAGCTCTTGACATACTCTCTGATGATGAGCGGGAGATAGTAATCCTCTCTGTAGTCGCAGGACTCAGCAGTAAGGAAATATCTGACATGACCGGGCTCACCGCAGGATCGGTGAGGTCCAAATTATCCAGAAGTTTGACTAAGATGAGAGAGTTCCTCTCTTAAAGGAGATGCAATGAGCAAGGACTTTGATTACATAAAAGAATTATTCGATGCGGACGACGTCAGAGCGCCTGAGTCTCTTTCGGAAGAAAAGATGCTGTCCATGCTTAAGGAAGCGGATAACAGCATGACGGCGCAGGCGGGCTCTGCTGATAAGGGGCATGATGCTGAGCCTGCACGCAGGAGCGTGCGCCGGCGCGCTTTGAAATGGGCCGCGCTGGCAGCCTGCGCCGTCATAGCCGTATTCGGCATCCCTGCGCTCTACAATTCCGCCCTCTTTGATCCCGACACCTCGGTCAGAGGCGGTGAGCTCTATACCTTCAAAAGCGAGAGCGAGATAAACAGACTCGTCCGCAGGCTGGGCAGATCTACCACACTGGAGCGCTTCAACATGAAGGGCGGCGGTGTCACGGACATCGCTGTTGAGGAGTCTGCGGACTTCGAAACAAACACGCTCGGAGATACGGGTACTGCTGCCCCGGCCGGCTCCGGCGCTTCACACAGCGAGACTTATCTACAGGTTGAAGATGTGGATGAAGCCGACATAGTCAAGACCGACGGTCGCTACATATATTATGTAAATGATAAAAAGGAAGTAGTCATACTCGAAGCTTCCGGAGGAAAGACAAAAAAAGTCTCAACCATAGGCAGCACCGGCATTGAAAACTATATCCGGGACATCTACCTCAAAGGAGACACGCTCATCGCCATAGGAAAGGTCTATGATGAGGATCATGGTTATACTGCTGTTGTCAGTTATGACATCAAAGACCGCAGCAAGCCCACTCTCATTAGCGAGTTCAGGCAAAGCGGAGATGATATAGTTTCAAGCCGCATGGTCGGAGACTTCGTTTACCTTGTCACCAACACCTATGTCTATAAAGAGGATAACAGGCTCCCCATGTGCACAGTAGACGGAGAATTCCGCAGCATACCCGTGCAGGATATAAGCTGCGTTCCGGATCCGTCATATGCATCATATGTAATCCTGAGCGCAGTGGATATCTCGTCCGGCAAATCAGGAAGATCAAAAACAAAAGCCGTATTCGGTGCATCAGACGATATTTATTGCAACAACCACAACCTTTATGTGGCCGTTTCGGAATGGGACGATTCATTAAGAGCAGAATCCACCAGGATAGTCAGAGCATCGCTGGACGGTCTTAAGATCAAATTCAACGGAACATGCGTAGTCAGAGGCCATATAGATAATCAGTTCTCCATGGATGAGAAAGACGGATATTTCAGAATAGCCACAACATCTGACAGAGACGGCATGGATGTCAACAACCTCTTCATCCTTGATGATAATTTAAAGGAAACAGGTTCGGTCACGGGCTTTGCCAGAAACGAAAGCATCAAGGCAGTGCGTTTCATAGGCAGCAAAGCTTACGTTATAACATACGAGGCCATAGACCCCCTGTTTATAATCGACCTCGCCGATCCGGCAAATCCGCGCATCGAGGGAGAAGTCAAAATAGACGGTTTCTCCACGCTGCTCATCCCTGTCCCCGGAGACAAACTGCTTGGCATAGGCCACGCGACGGGAGACAACGGCTACGGAGGCGAATATGCATCAGGTCTCAAGCTCGCCCTCTTTGATATTTCCAATCCGTCAGAGCCCAGGGTCATAGACAGCAAGGAGTTCAAGGATATGTCAAGCCCCGCGCAGGAGACTCACCTGGCGCTGACTGTAAATTCAGAGCAGGGGTACTTCGCCATACCTTACGATGTATACTCATACGATGATTTAGTAATGATTGAGGAAAACGAGCATGGCGTTCTGGTATTCGGCACTGAAAAAGCCATCGATATCTACGACCGCCACAAGCTGGGAAATTCCCAGATCATGAGAAGCGTCTTCATCGATGACTTCATCTACGCACTTGATTCCTACGGCAACTGCGAGAGTTTCAGGGCTACTCCATTACGCTCGAGCCGCGTTCTTCCTTGATAAAACAGCCGCCTGATCTCCGATGAATGCAAAGAAGATCAGCATCAGGTTGTTCTCAAGCAAGACAAGTGCACCCGCCTTTTCGGAGGAGCAGGAGTACACTCATGCAGACATCAACAATTCTTCTTGTCATATAGGATTTGCTTTTTTCCTGCATTATTCTCCGTCCCCTTAATCAATTACTCCGCATGCATTATCTATTATATCCTCTGCATCCGCAAGGTCTGCTTCGCGCGTAAGTATCTCCAGCTCATCCCCGGCTCGAAGTATCGTATTTCCATCCGGGATTATCTCGCTTCCGTCTCTCAGCACGGATACTATCAGAGTTCCGAGCGGAAGACCGAATTCCGACACCCTCCGCCCGTCCATATATGAACCGACATTGACTTCTGCATCTATCACGGTTTTTCTGTCGCGAAGAAGCATCGAGCGATTTGTATTTCTACCCTTTCCCATGCTCTTTTGCATCAGCTGTGTATATATCGGCTTAGCGCCAAGAGACTCTGCCACCACATATGCGACGAGAGATGCGACGACAAGCGGAAGAAGCGTGGTAAAATCACCTGTCATTTCAGTAATCAGGACAACCCCTGTGACAGGAGCGCGGACTATGGCCGCAAACATCCCCGCCATCGAGATAACGACAAATGCATCTATATAAGTCTGATCGAATCCTGCCAGGCCAAGCAGCCTGCAGATAAGGCCGCCTGTGATCGCGCCGAGCACAAGAAGCGGCAGGAATATACCGCCGGGAGCACCCGACCCGAAGCTCGCAGTTGAGAAAACAAATTTGACTATCAGGAGCACCGCAAGTGCTTTGAGCGCAAACTCTCCCCGGCTGATTGAAAGCGCGAGGCCCGCTCCGCTTCCAAGCACATCAGGGTAGATGAAAAACAGTGCGCAGGATGCAGCAAATATTACAAACATCCTGGTAAAAACATCACCGCCCAGCTTTCCTATCTTTTCAAATACATCCTGCATCACATCGATGGTCCTGTTATACACAAAACCAAACAAACCTAGGATCAGGCCCAGAGCTATGACCGCCCAGTAGTATCTGAGAGGCAGCCCATGCTCAATCTCAAATCCGAACACCGGCTCAAGCCCGAGTATATTCGCTGCGATGAAATCTCCTGCTGCCGATGCAGCCATTGTCGTCAGAAGAACCTCTCCTGAGAAATTCCTGTGCAGCTCTTCAAGGCTGAATATCGCACCCGCAAGAGGCGCACCGAATGCGGCAGAGAGGCCTGCTCCTGCGCCGCATGTAACCAGCAGGCGCTCCTCGGTAAGCAGGCGGTGGCCGGTCCTTGCGAAGCCTTTACCGACCATCGCGCCGAGCTGTATGCTCGGCCCCTCTCTGCCGAGCGCAAGCCCGCCTCCTATGGCAAGTGCACAGCCTGCCATTTTAGCAGCTATCACCCGCCACCACTTCATATCCTTCATCCCTCTCAGCTCAGCCTCTACCTGCGGAATACCCGACCCCGCAATATCCGGTTCCCATCTGAGCAGGATTGAAACAGCAATGCTGACCGCAGCCAGTACCAAAATGCACACAAGACCGCCGGCACCGGTATACTCTGCCAGCATGCCGCGCAGCTCATCTGCCCACATCAGCAGCAATCTGAACGCTGAAACAAGGACGCCTGTGATAAGTCCTATCACAGCGCCCTCAGCTATCAGTATGTATTTGAATTGTCTCTTCCTGACAATATTGGCTACCGCCTCAAACCCATCCTGCCTCATTGTTCTCACTATGACTATAATATTATCTTCCGCTTATCGGGATCGGCAGCTGCCCTGTAGAGCACGAACTTGTGCCCTATGGCCTGCACGAATTCCGCTCCGATCTCGGCGGCTATCTCATTCGCGGTCTCTTTCGGATCGAGAATGGCGCCGTCCTGTATCTGCACCTTTACAAGTTCGTGTACAGCAAGATAATCGTCAATCGCAGATATGACATTGGGCGTCAGCTCTTCCTTGCCAATCATCACGGTCGGCTTAATCTCCTGCGCAATCTTCTTTAGTTCCTGTCTTTGCTTTCCTGTTATCATCTGAATCTCCTTTTCAATCTCAGGCCGCATCCGGAATCACAAACTCCTGTCCCTTGTAAATAAGGGCGGGATCTTTGATCTTTTCTTTGTTCTCCTCATAAATCCGTTTCCACTTCGATCCGTCGCCGTAAAACTTCTCGGAGATATCCCACAGGCAGTCTCCGGATTCAACGGTGTACCGCCCGGCCTCATTCTCCCCTCCCATGTTTTCGAATTCTGTCTTTATTATGTCATAAGTATAATAGTATTCGTCATAAAACCCCAGGCAGGCGTCCATACCGGGATTCGTGGCGAGCGCTTTTTCCAGGACGGCCTGCCAGGACCCGGTTTTTTCATACAAATATTCCGGCGTGGGGCCCTCCTCGTTTCCATAGGTCTCCAGATTGCTCTTCTTCACGGTTGCCAGCCCTTCGGGATCATTCCTGTAGGTCTCCATCCGGATCTCATTTCTCCGCTTGCTGACAGCGCGTGCTATCTCCTCGACATTCTTACCCTGCCCCAGCATATCCTCGATCAATCGGTAAAGCTCAGAGATTTTCTCGTGGTACTCTGCCCGCTCCTTTCGGGCTTCCGCGACCTCCTCGTCATTTGTCCAGTCATGCAGTTCAGCAAACCTCCCCAGCCTTTTCGACTCGGGATTGGGCGAATAACCGTACACGGCATCCGGATTGACTACGATGTCCTCCGCCGCCACGGGATTATCCATCGGATCATGCTCATAGGTGATGACCGGATGCTTCGTTGCAGCAAAGGATGCTGCCTCACATAGCAGCACCATGCCCAGTGCAAGTATAAACGTAATGATATTTTTTCCAGTGTGTTTCACATTCATTTTTTGAATCTATAAGGCACTTTCGATTCTCTTCAGTGCTTCTTCAAGCACCTCATGTGATGTCGCCAGGTTTATTCTGATGTGCGACTTGCTCATCTCTCCTCCGAACCATTCGCCATAATCGAAAGCCAGGCCGCATTTGTTTTCCATAAAATCTTTTATCTCATCTGCCTTTAAATATGATCCGAAATCAAGCCATGCGAGGTATGTGCCCTCAAGGGGAGAAATTACGACCTCAGGCGCGAAGCGGGCCATCTCAGAGCAGATATATTTGTAGTTATCACATATCTGATCCTTCAGCTCATCCAGCCATGCCCCGCCCTCTCTGTATGCGGCTTCTGCTGCTATATACCCGAGTGGATTTCCGCCGCGTAAGGATATGCCGGCTGCGAAATCATCCCATATTTTCATAAGCCCAGGATTGTTGATAACAGCGATTGAATTTTGAAACGCAGCCAGGTTAAATGTCTTGCTCGCTGCAGTCAGCATGATTATCTCATCATCATCGGATGCGAGGCCAAGCAGCGGGATGTGCCTGTGCTCTCCAAAGGTAAAATCATGGTGTATTTCATCGCTTATTATTATTACATCGTGTCGCCTGCAGATATCCAGGATAGTTTCCAGTTCCTGCTCAGTCCACACTCTGCCCACCGGGTTGTGAGGGCTGCACAGCATATATACTTTGACATTATTCTCTACAATCTTCTCCTCGAAGTCTTTGAAATCTATGGTATATGTGCCGCGGTCGTATACAAGTTCTGACTCCGTCAGTTTACATCCATTAGCCCTGATGGCTCTTGCGAAAGGATAGTACACAGGCGAGCTGATCAAAACCGCATCACCCGGATCTGTCAGCATTTTGATGCACATGCTGAATCCGGTAACGACTCCCGGCGCAAACCTAATATTCTCCCTTTTCACCTCAAGACCGTGTTTCGACTTCTCCCAGTTTATGAAAGCCTCGTAGAAACTCTCAGGCACCTTGTAATAACCGAAAACACCCCTGTCTATGTATTTGCGCAGAGCATCTCCGATGCAGGAAGGCGCACGGAAGTCCATGTCCGCAACCCAGAGAGGGAGCAGGTCGCTCTTTCCGAACATCGCCTCAACTCCGTCCCACTTCATCGAATCCGTATTTCTTCTGTTAACATACTCAAGCATTATTTGCACTCTCTTTTCTCTATTATGAATTCCGTCACCTGTTCCCTGCTCTGAAGCGCCGTGCCTGCGCCGACTGCTGTTGTGCATATCGCTCCGCACGCATTGGCAAACTCAAGAGCCTCTGCTGCGCTGCCTCCACGGATAAGCTCCGAAGCAAAGCCGGCCAGAAAGTTGTCACCTGCTCCCGTAGCATCTGCCGCATCTATATCATATGCAGGAAGATAAATGGACTCTTTATTATTCTTGAAATAGCAGCCCTTAGCTCCCAGCTTTACAATCACGGCATGTACTCCGTATGACAGGAATACATCCGCCATCTTCTCAGGATCATCTTCTCCTGTGAAGTATCTGCCCTCATCCTCGTTAGGTGTTATGTAGTCAATAAACGGCAGCGAATCTGCTATGTCACCAAGGCTCAGTTTCGCAAAGTTCGGCAGCTTAGTGTCCGCAAACACTAGCAAGCCCTTTGAATGTGTATCCTCAGCCACCGCCCGTATCACCTTCGGTTCATCAAACGGTGCTCTGAACAGCGAGCCCAGCACCACCGCCTTTGCTCCTGCGTACACATCTGTATATTTCTCGGGATGAAAATTGTATCTGTGGGCTTTGTTGGTGATAGATTTCCTGCTCCCGTCATCTGCAACAAACATGGTTGTAACAGGCGTGGGATGCTCATCAGAGCGGATAATGCTTCCCGTATCCACATTGTGCTTTTCAAGTGCACTTGCAATGAGGTCTCCTGCATGGTCATTTCCCAGATGGCAGAGTATGGTCGTTTTCAGCCCGAGTTTGGCTGATGCAATGGACCCGTTCACTGCCTCACCACCGATATTGAGCGTACATCCGTCCGCCCTGTATCCGGTCACTGAAATCGGCTCGGAATCAAATCCCTTAATTATTGAGTCTATAATCGCTGTGCCTATAAATACAATATCTGCTGTAGTCATTTCTCTTCTGCCTGCAGTTTATCCTCTGATACTTCTCTGCTATCTCAGCCGAGTTCATTATATACCATCTTAGCCTCTTGTGCTTTTCCTAATGGCACAAAAAAGGGACTTGCGTCCCCTCATCGTTGAGCTTATAATTGTGTCAGGAAGAGCGATGCTCGTTAGCATCTAACTCGACCTGTAATGAGGTCGCCGCCTAGTTACGTGAACTGGCGGCTTTTTTAATGCTAATGGTTACCCGCAAGATCTTTCGATCGAGCCAGCCGCGAGTACACTGTCTTCATAGTCTCCTTCCTGACGCTACTTCAAAATGGTATTACCATACCTCACATCTCATCAAACTACCCTTGTTCCGGAATGTTCTCTCAACATCAATTACAGACACATCAGAATGTGCTCGCCCATGCGGCAAGTTCTGTCTCGGACACTCTGCCTTTGAATCTCTCTCCGATGCCGAACCTGGCTCCAGACGCAAGCTCCTGCATATTGGCAGCTGACTCACCGAGTCCACTACCGCCCGAAGTGCAGAAAGGCACTACTGTCTTTCCTGTAAAGTCATATGACTCCATAAACGTATCGATTATCGACGGCTCCCTGTACCACCAGACAGGAAATCCCACGAATACCAGGTCGTAGTCCGCCATATTATCCAGTTTGTTTGCAATAGCCGGACGGCATGATCTGTCGTTCATTTCAACAGAACTTCTGCTGTTTTTGTTCATCCAGCTCAGATCAGCCCTGGTATACGGAACCTCCGGCTTAATTTCAAAGAGATCTGCTTCCGCTGCTTTAGCCAGCTTCTCAGCAACCTTAGCCGTTACTCCGCTTGCACTGAAATATGCTACTAACTTCTTACCCATGTTTCCTCCTGTTTTTTCTATGTAAGGGGCTTGCGCCCCTCATATAACCTGCAAATTCTAATCGGATTGTGCTTGCTCCCTTCTAAATCTTTGGCCGAACGACAGCTCTCATTATTTCTTTGTATGCGGCAAATACCACTCCGGCTATAGGCCACACGATCCATGTCGTTTGCCAGCTGCCGCTGATAAAGCTCCATACCAGGTAGACGGCAACGGCAATTGCCCAATATATTCCGTCGTACCTGCCAGCTTTTTTATTAAGACGAGTATAGTCTCCCTCCTCGAGCAGCTTGTTGTATCCATCATTTCTGATCGACGTAAGGACTATCATCTTGACACCGGCCGCAACCATGCAAATCAAAGCTGCGACTCCTATTATCGGAAGGATGTCCGTGTTGTTGCTGTATTTGAACATGATAAGCAGCAGAAGCGGAACTGAAGATACTATGCAAAGCATTATTCCGAAGATGAGAAGTCTCGTGTGTTGAGGAGCATACTCGCTGCGTCGTTCCCTAGCCATACCACTCACGCCATATGCCGTATCTATATTGCAGTTCTCAAGATACTCGTAACGATTGCCCTTCATATACATGCTGATAAACATCGCAACCGCTGTAGCTACAATAATCAGCAGTACTACTGCTCCCGCCATGCCTGCCACATCTTCATTGACTGCAATCTTTCCTATCTCGGCAAGTCCGCTGATGACTATCAATATCACAGGCGAGAAGATGCAAAGCATCACTCCGGTGGAAATCACGCTCGCAGCTTTTTCATTATGTTCCAGGAAACTGCTCGCCTCTTCCAGAGTAACTGTTTTGGCTGCATCTTCGCAACTGTAGTCTACCGGGATTTCGTCCGAGCTTGTATAAGCTTCGATATCATCTCTGAGCAGATAGTCCGTTGTGACACCGAATATCTCTGCCATCTGGATTATCTTATTCATGTCCGGCACTGCCTGAGCGCCTTCCCACTTGGACACTGACTGTCTGGACACGCCCAGTTTATCGGCCAGTTCTTCCTGTGACCATCCGTTTTTCTTCCTGTTTTCTATTATCTTGTCTGCTAAAATCATTTTTTATTCCTCCTGGTATTGGTATTAGCAATTAGTCTCCTACTTGCATCTTCAGTTTACGCAAACCCTTGGTTGCACTCTACCAACCAGACTTTTCAATTTGTCAACTTGCAGTTGCACAAGCTATTGTGTGGATATACTAGCCCTTGTTTCGGAACGTTCTCTCAACATCAATTACAGGCACGTCAGAGACTTCCATGGAATCTATCCTTACGTAAGTACCTTTCTCTATAGTCATGATGACATTATCTATCTGGTCCTCACTACCCTGGAGCTCCATGGTCACACTGCCGTCTGGGTTGTTAATTACCCAGCCCGTTGCACCATATAAGTCCGCTGCATGTTTGGCCCTGTATCTGAACCCGACTCTCTGGACCTGTCCTTTGAACACTATACGTTTTCTAATCATTGCTCTTCTGCCTGTAGTCTTTCTGTTCTGATCCCCATCAGGTAATAATGATTATCCCCGAAGTCAAACGGACATATAGTCTCCATATGTGCTTTTTCTGTGTGTGCTTTCACCGATCTGCCGTTAATCTGATTCACAAATGTCAGCATCACAGGGAACCTGTCCTTAAACTTTGACAAACTTGCAAAGAATAACTCCTCGAAAGCCCCTGTGCCCCGTATGGATGAATCAATGCACATAGGCCCATACTGATATGTCTCACTCAGCACAAGTTGCTTACCCTCAAAAGAGTATTCCGGTATGATATCCATCATGTGTCTGAACAAAGGCCACTCCTCCCAGAACTCCCATGGAGCAGCAAAGCAAAACCCGAGCACTTTGTCTCCATCAGCAATAATGGTCACACCATCTTCTTCGCTGATCAGCTTCTTCAGCTTTTCATCAGAGATTGCTGTTGTGACAAATCCATTCGGCCTGTCCTCATCGGAGATAGTATCTTTATGATACTTCTTGAGAAGAGCCTTTATGCCATCAATGTCCGATGCTTCTGCCTGTCTTATTGTTCGCATGGCTTACCTTTCGGGTATTATCTCCAACCAGTATCCGTCCGGATCTGTGATGAAATAGATGCCCATATCATGATTCTCAAAGGCTATGCATCCCATCTCTTCATGCAGTTTATGCGCGGCATCGAAGTCATCCACATGGAAAGCCAGATGGAACTCCTCTTCACCGAGGTCGTACTTTTCAGGATGCTCTGCAAGCCATGTGAGCTCCAGCTCAAACTCGCTGTGCTCATTTTTAAGATATACAATGATATACGAACCGTTATCCGGAGTCTTTCTCCTGACCTCATGCAGGTCAAGCGCCTTAGCATAAAAATCCAGCGCTCTGTCCAGATCACTCACGTTGAAATTCTCATGCACCATTTTGAACTTCATCTCAACATCCTCTCCTTTTTCAATTCAATCAGCATGCTTCATCCAGCACCTTCTTGACTCCCGCGCGCAGCTCCGCATCCGGAATCATAAAATATGCTTCGAAGATCTTATCCTCTCCGATGAAAAAGCATGGAACCGCATGATAATTGTAATTTGCTATGATTTCAGGATGCTCTTCTTCCTCAATCATATCAATCTCTACAGCTTCATAATCTTTGTTCTCCGCCCTGAGCTCATCCAGAAAGCCAAAAGCCTTCTTGCAAAACGGGCACTCTTCAAGATAAAACATCGTAACCTTTTTCATCCTGCACCTCTTACTCCATGCGGAACAGCTCACCGAATACTATCTCATCGGTATCAACATTTGCATCAGCAAAATCATTCCAGTCCTCGGGTTTCACATCCTTGTATGCAACCGTAAAATACTCTATCGGCTTACCGAGCTCTTCAGACGCCATATTAGCTATCTTCTCAGCAAGGTCTTTCTTTTTCTCATCGTCCACTCCCGGGAACAATCCAATCTGAATATGTGGCATAATTACTCCTCCTTCGTGAATCTGTCTTAAAACCCTTCGTTATCTTCCATGTTCTCCCAGCCGAATCGCGCTAAAGCACATAGTTTCCGTTGTAATCAAACAACAGATCGTCCATATCGCTGAATTCACCGACATACGACTTGTAGATGGCAATTATAAAGTCCACCAGATACCAGAAGCCGAATCCTCCGAATGTAAGCAGTTTAAGTATCCCGAGGCCTATCTGCCCACGCATAAACCTGTCGACCCCGTACATCCCAAGAAAGAACGAGAACAGCCAGGCAAACAAATGCTTGTTGCATGATCTGGCATACTCTATTTCCTGACCTGCATAGCCTTGCTGCTCCTCAGCATATGTCTCACGTGGTACGCTTTCTACCTCCCACTCGATGACATTGTCAGGTTTCTCCTGCTCGACGCTGACGTCAACCTGTACTTCTTCAGGTTCCATTACCTGTACGTTAGATTCTTCCTGCATTGTAATTCCTCATTAACTAATCTCGTCAGTTCTCTCAAGATCTGAACACTATATGTTTTCGAATCACTTCTCTTCTGCCTGTGGTTTATCCTCAGATACAGTCTTTACCAGTTGCACTATAAGTAGCGCGACATTCATAAATGCTGCGGCAACTGCAATCCCGGTGGATGCACCGGTCATTACTTTTCTTGTTTTATCAAACATTTCAAGCCCTCCTCTGTCTATACATTCCTTAGCAGATACTTCTCTGCTATCTCGGCCGCCGTTCTGCAAGCACCGATGCACGGTCTGCTTTTGTAGTACTCTTCAGTTCTGACCGAGGGCTCTGCGAGGTCTTCGCCTTCCTTCAGACCAAGCAACTCTCTGCATATAATGGAACCCTCTGCGTCTTTAAACTCTGCACACATCTTCTGAATCAGTGCATACAATTCCTTCTTACTCTCATAGTCTTCCGGATCTGAATAACCTTGCAGGCATCCTGCAAGCAGTGTCATCCCAGACACCGCTCCGCAAACTTCTCTGAGCTTACCAAAACCGGCCCCGAAAGGACTCACCATCTTCGCTGCTTCTTCAGTCGTCAATCCGACCAGATCCGAAAATGCCGCAAATACCGATTGGCTACAATTATATCCTTGTCTGAATAATTCCTCAGCTCTGTCTGCTCTGTTCATTCCTTACTCCGTGAATAACTTGCTTTTATGACCTAAGCTGCTAAGCGATTTAACCATTGTTAATCATCCGATACGCATTCACAACATCTTCTGAAATATATTGCGGACATGTTTCTATAAATTCCATCAAATCACCTTTATGCAGCTTGATTAATCCTAAATGTTCATAATCGCCATAATCCTCATTTTCATAAAACAATACCGGGACAACTTTATGGCCCAGTTTTTTCCCTATCTCATTTATTTCTTCGCAATATTTCTTGACAGGGAACTCTTTATTTCCGGATGCTCCAGTTTTAACCTGAGGGAAGTATCTCGTCCCGTCTTTGCCAATAAGCTCGCATTCATATAACGCAGTGCTATGTTTCAAACTTTCTGTGTTTATTATGCACTCATATTTTGCTTGCAAATATAGTAATGCCAGACTTTCCTTCTGTCTGTTCGTGAGCATATCCCAAAACCATTCCTCAGTCATGTTACCCACAGAATAGTACTCAGTATTTGTATGTCTATTCCATGCCATCATTGATAGCTCTGGCGCCTTCCTGATAGCACGAAGAGTCGTGCCAATGCCCATGCAGTTTACAACTACACCTGGAACGGATATCTCATTTCCGACTTCACACCAATCCCCGGTGAAACATGTACTAATATCTCGGTCGAGAAACCATTGCGCTTGCTCTCTAAATGTGTCACTAAGCCAATTCGTCCCTATCATATTTTCACGAACTTTGAAAAGATAGTACTTGCTCTTATGTATGAGCCATATCAGGTCGTCTTTGGCAATCGAACACATACATCTAAAGTTTTCAATTGATCCCTTTGGTGCATCCATTGTCAATCTGATTTCCTCGTCGCTCATTCCCGGCTTAAGAGAGGACGTATTCCAACCGGTTCCGAGAAAACCAAATTCTATGAATTTCTCAAAAATCTCTTCTCTGCACTCATCGTATTTATCTGTGCCTTTTTTAAATTCCGACACTATGACATCTGGCGCAAAGATTAGTCTGTACACTGACATATGTTTATCTCCTTAAAGGGAAGTTTTCCATTCCTTATTTATTATTCTCTCGGCTTCAGCTCTGGATATTTGTTCTATTTCATTCATAATATCGATATTTCCGATACCATGGCCCGGATCTTCATAAGGATCATAGCCTATCAATCTGTCTCGAATCATACACTCTTCATCATCTATCCATTCTCCATTTGAATAGATGTAGCAGAGACCATATGGCGGATCTTCCATCTTTCCCAAAATCCTGTCGAGAATAAGATAATACCTAGGCATCACCTCTTCTTCACTGAAGTGCTCCCTACAGAAGGATGTCATGAATGAATCAATAATCGTGCGATACCTTTCATAGTCCTCAGGATGTATTGCAAAGATGAATGAACGCTGTACGCCACGATGAAAAGTAAGACAAATGATTTCTGCGTCGGCAAATGTCTCCGATTCTTTTCCATTTAGCAGAACCTTCTTGTAATCATCCCAAGCAGTCTGTTTACGTCTGCCCTTGTGACAATAATACACAAGATTGTGTCCGGCTTTATAATAGTCCGCTGCTTCAGAGGTCAGTAAATATTTAACTGAGTTCTTTCTTCCAGATACTTCAGTTTTATCGTTTTCATAAATACCATTATCCGGATCGAAATAAATAAGATCTGCCCCACTTAATTCTTTTAGCGCTCTTTTGTGCCACTCAACCCTAAAAATCCTTTTTTCTTCTGGAGTTTTTAGATGGGATATGTCGAGAATATCGTTATAATATGTAACTTGTTCTAATAGATTCATGCTCTCTGATGCAATTACATCTCGCTGTCTCTTTGTAATCACAATTTCTCTAAGGGCATCAAACAATTCCGGATCCAAGAGTCTTAACGAAGAGTCGATGCATTCAAGATAATCAGTCATACTTCCATGGCCGGTCGAATCATCCTTAGTAAGGTACCAATTGATGCCTAACTTAATGCCATAACTAGACAAATGTCTTAGCAGTAGATATTTCCCATAATCACCAATGTCACCAAAGTACTGATCCTTCATCTAACGCTTTACACCTCTTCAGTCGTCATTCCGATTAAATCCGAAAATGCCGCAAATTCCGATTGGCTACAATTATATCCTTGTCTGAATAATTCCTCAGCTCTGTCTGCTCTGTTCATTCCTTACTCCGTGCATAACTATATATTTCTCATTAGTTTATGCATAAGCTCCTCAATATCCATGCGAATCCTTTTGCTGTTCTGATATCCGGCTCTTTAAAATGATTCCCCTGATTCATCTCAAGGATACAGTCCGCACACCCGTCATCTGCCTTAAGTATCTCAAGCTGCCTCCGTATGTTATCGCCTACTGTCCGCATCACAGCATTCTTTGTCTTCTCTTCCTTGTCCCCGAGACTCAGATATACATGCGGTGACTTAACGCTCTTCCCTTTCACATAATCCATCCATCCGGGAAACCACACCGATGGTGATGCTGCCGCCACGCCTGCAAATAAATCTGTCTGGTATGCCGCCCATAAAGCAAAGAACGCGGATAGTGAATACCCTCCGATAATCAACCTTGTATCTTTAGCCTGCATCAATTCAGGAATCAACACTTCCTCAACATACCTTAAAGTCTCCTCAGCTTTGCCGCCGAATGCATCATTCCCAAAGACCGGCGGTGCCTCCCATGGAGACAGGTCTGTATTCCAATCCGCTACTTTGAAAGCGGCAAGCGTAAAACCTACGCCTTCTGCAAGCTCGGAAATCTTACCGACCTCATTATCCAGGCCCTCGATATCGTGATCATCCACTGCCTGAATCAGAAGATTATCTTTTGATTCGCAGTCATATATATAGCAGGTTCTATTACCAATTATTACAGCAGTTTTTACCATCGCTTTATTGTTCATTAATGATTTATTTTTTCTTTGTTATCCACACAATCTCAGGTGGATTGTTTTTCTGATTAAGCATGTTGACATATGCAACATGGTATCTGCCTGAGTCGAGCCTTTCTGCCCATTCCAGTACCGCAGCTTTTTCTTTGGCCCCTTCCTCATGTCCGTCATACATTACAACTGTCACAATGCCATCAGTCCGGATTGTTCTTAGAGCTGCTTCCAGTCCTGCAAGAGTTTCTTCTGCAGTGGTTGTGATGTTGTGATTTCCTCCCGGAAGATACCCGAGATTGAAAACAACTGCTGACGCACTTCCCTCCGGAATATAGTTCCCCATGGAAGTATACGACTCATGTATCAGCTGCACATTTGAAAGTCCTGCATCCTTCAATCGTGACTCGGTAAGTCTCAGTGCCTCCTGCTGAATATCAAAGGCATAGACTCTGCCGGAATCTCCGACTGCACGTGCAAGAGATACTGTGTCCTGGCCCGTCCCACAGGTGGCATCCACGACAGTATCTCCATAGCTAACATATTCCAGCGTAATCGACATCGCCAGCTCAGTTGTCCTGGTGATAATGTTTTTTCTCATTGTCCACTTCCAGGTTTCGGCTCATCCTCAGACACTGTCTTTACCAGCTGTACTATTAACAGCGCAACGTTTATGAAAGCTGCAGCTACTGCAATCCCGGTGGATGCACCGGTCATCACTTTTCTCGTTTTGTCAAACATTTCAGATCCTCCTTAGCATTCTCCTGTGCCACAAAACGGCATGGCTTTCTCGCCATATACCTCGTCTATCACGTGTCTCAAATCGGTAACTCTGTCCATATATACCTTGCTGTGTTCCGGCAGGCCTTCCCTGTATGCTTCTATATAAGTCGCAAGTGTCGACAAAAGGGACAGGCAGTCCTGCTCGGTCTCAAGCGTGCCGTCAATCAGATATCTGTCCATCCTGATAGTATTTACTATATTATCCGGATACTCACACGCATCAATATCACCAGGCGCAGCCTCCCTCATGGCGTCCAAAATGCAGAGCAAATCCTCCACATACTGTTTTCCCTCTGCTTCGTTATTCAGCACCTTAATTCCTGTCTCACCTGCGCGTTCGAGCACGCTCATTAGTTTATTCATATGTCTACCTGAATTGATTTACATCCTTATTGTATTCATATCCTGCGCGTGTCAGTGCTTCGATTACATCATCCTTAGATATATCAAGAGAAGAGCACAATTCGTCCAGCGAACCATACTCATCTCTCAGCTTCAAATTAATAAAGCTGTATAACATATTCGGGTCTTTAGGAATTGTGCTCATGATTCTTACCTTATTCGTTCAGCAAATACTTCTCATGATCAACCTCACTGAGAAACATCTCAAGCGGTCGCACGTACATGCCTCCGTCATAGCCATCTATATCTCTTCCAGTCCTAGACTTTTTAAATAGTTATATGTGCCATCGTAGAACTCAGGAAGTCTTGTTCTGTCTTCAGGATATCCGCTAGCTGTTACATTGCTGTTTCCTTCCGGCACGCAGATAACCATTCCTTTTCTTGCTCTGGTCAACAGTACCCTATATGCGTTAAGCATATATCTGAGTTGCTCATGCTTGCTCTCACTGTCATCTATAACTTCTTTCCACGCTGTCTTTCCGTTGAACTTATAGAATCTCCAGCGGCCTTTATCATAGCGCATGTCCGCATCCCATAGCAGGCATGTGTAATCAAGCTCAAGACCCTGCACCTGAATCTCAGTCGCAGCATCTTCGAGATAGTTCGATGATCTGGTATCTATCTTATCCTCGAGGAACCAATGCACAGCATCTGCATCCCCAGGCGCCAGTACATGTATTCCCAGTGGCTTATATCTGGCTGACTCTTTAGTAATTAGCACTCCGGTTCTCTCGCTGCCTCTTACCTTTTGGTGCAGCCAGTCCTTAGCCTTTTCCATGTCTCTAGTTAAAACAAGCGGGTACCTGTCTTTTATCTCTGCATAAATATCAGAGGCATGGTCGTCCATAGAAAGCAGCGCGTGCACAAATGCGGATAGTTTCTCCGCTCTGTACGATCTTAGATTGACAGCCAGATGTAGTTCTTCCGCAAAAGTGACATTATGATTATCCTTTAGCAGCTCATTTGTCATGCCCTCTGCATACTCAGGCTCTGTCAGCTTAGGTGATATATATACTTTCCAGTGAGGGAACACATCGTTTAATGAGCTAATCCACTCTGCTATGCCTGCTTCACCGGTATGAATCTCCTGTCCACCACCAACGAGGCAAACGATTGTAGCCCAATCCTCTCTCTGATCAAGTGACCATATCAGGAATGACGGCTCTGACATCGGGAAGTCGGCAACCTTCAGTTTGTTACCGTACGTTCCTCCTCTTTTGAGGTAGTTTGCCAGCTTGTTTTGTGTCCACATGCGCTGAGCTTCATCAATAATAGCTACATGCTCAACTTCTCCATAACCGGCATCATCCTGATGGACCGCCTTCTCCGGATCAATCTCAAGAATTCCATGCTCAATTGGATTTTTAATTTTATGAAGCATGTTATCGCGGTAGCGGTGAATTATCTGAATGAATTTCCCGACCTCTCGCTTGGAATCCGTCTTAGTCTTTGACTCTCCTCTGGCTCTGCATTTCTCGTAATTGTCTCTGGCCAGAGCCTCATTCAAGACAGCTACCAATGGTCCATTACCGGAAAGATACACTGCCCCTTCATCTTCTACAGGTTTATCTGAGCCTTGGTACGTCTGTTTCACTGCAACGTCAAGTCCTACCAATGTCTTTCCTGCTCCGGGTACGCCTGTAACAAAGCATATACTCTTTTCGCTATTATCTTTGCTCTTCTGGATTACATCAAGAATGTATGCGATGGTAGCGTCTGTTGTGACATCATCTGCTTCATGTCTGGTGATATCCTCAACGGAGTGGCTTTCGTAGAGTGTCCTGGCTGCCTCTATTATTGTTGGCGTCGGGGCATACGGGCTTATCGTCCAGTTGCTGTTTACATGCTCCTCATTAGGGTAGAGCTTAAGAACTTTTTCAATAAGTTCCGATAAGCCCTCTGCTCCTGTGACGAGAGGATTGACCACCCCATCATCATACGCAGATTCCTGAACGACTGTAGAACTCTTCGAATAATTTGTAGCTACCAAGATCGGAACTATTAGTTTGTCTTCGCTGAACTTGTGGAAGTTCTTTAAGTCCAGTGCATAGTCAAGAACTTGATCTATATCATTTTCTAAAACTCTTGATTCACCTACTTTAAATTCCAGACAAAAGATGATGCCGTTCAAGAGCAGTACTACGTCAATTCTTTTTCCTAACCGCGGGATATCATATTCAAAAATAACTCGCGCTTCTGAATCCTCCCACGGCGCGAGTGCATTTTGCAAAATTTCTATCTCACCCTTCCATGCTTCCCTGGTCGTGGTGAGTGCATCACCATGATAATTATCGCAAAGCAAACCCAGAATCAGATTCTTATCTGATTCCAGTAATGATCTTATATCTCTGTCATACAAACATCTGTTACTTTTTGACATTCGTTCTTACTCTTAAAGTTCTCTCAGTACTAATATAGTCACCCCTTGGTTATCTCCGGGCTGAATACGTAGCACCTTCGGATCATACTTATACTCATCAAGTATCATATTCTTAAGGCTGGTGCCACGATGATAGCCATGTATGAGACGAATCTGATATGTGCTGCTATCTGCAGCTTTTAGTGCCTTATCTATCACCTTGATGGCTTCGTCTTGAAAAAGACCGTGCAGGTCTATGTCTACAATAGGTTTACCCATACTCTATTACTCATCTATCTTCTCAAATCTATATTTCTGCTTCACATTCGGATACTTCTCATGATCAACCTCACTGAGGAACATCTCTAGCGGACGCACATACATGCCTCCGTCGTCATAAAGCGGACGATAAACCATCATCAGCTCGCGGGTCTCACTATGAAGTGCGACGCCAACAATCTCATACAGATATTTATTTGTTTCTCTTTCTTCATCGCTTAGCATCTCTCGTTTGAAGTGCTGGACGATGTCACCATCTTTAAATCTATTATTCATATTTATTGTTATGGTTTTAAAACGTGGTCAGAGATATCCGGCTTTTCCTGATAGTATTCGTTCATGGCATCCTCAGCCAAGCTCCTCATGGCATCTTCTTGCTGTATCGCATCCCAGTCTTCTTCTGTGAACTCGCCATTTGCAACTGGATTCATTGGATCATATCCGTCGGGATATCCAAGTTCAGCAAGACGCTCTTTTTCAGCCTCCTCCTGTGCTTCTTTCAAAGAATAGCTGATTTCATCAGCTATCTCCGAAACACACTGAGCACCTTCTAATATTTGCTCACCAATCAAAGGCGAATTATCATCACCGGAAGAAGCAGCAAATCCAGCTATGGCCATGAAGGCAATTATTGCAAATACTATTTTATCACTTTTATTCATCGACTATATCATACAGACTTATCTGCGCCTCTTTTAGCGTCTTCATCGCTCTGTTCGTTATCTTATCTCCCGCATTCTCATCCACTACACCGCAAAGAATAGGTGATTTCGGATCGTATAAATGAGTCTGACTTATAACCCTATCTTGGTTGTAATTTGCATAGCAGTATTTGCACCCATTCTTACACGTGTTATATGTGCCAACTTCCACGCTTTCAAAACAACCACATTCTGGTCGTTGGTTTTTATCCTTATCGCCTTTGAGCTTGCATCCGATTATTTCTTCAATAAGTTCCTTGTCTATACAATGCCCATGTCTGACTCCAACCGAGTCAAGATCTATAACTTCAGCGCATGACTCAATTATAAGGCCTTTATCTCTCGCTATTTCAGCAAGTCTAGCTGCTATCTCTGTCATTTCTTCATTCGAGGTGTTTTCAATATGTAGTCCTGCCGTATTCCGCTGGGTCTTTGCATATAGATCAACAAAGCTTATTACCACTCTCTCTGTATAG
Organism: uncultured Eubacteriales bacterium; assembly: GCA_900318105.1. Classification (GTDB taxonomy): domain Bacteria; phylum Bacillota; class Clostridia; order Peptostreptococcales; family Anaerovoracaceae; genus Crickella. The sequence continues at coordinate 2,790 of ONJG01000068.1, read as the reverse complement.
CCTTTAAGCTCAGCCGCTATCTTTTCGAAGGCTCTGTAATGATAGTCTTTGGTATATTTCTCATTAATAAGAATCGGATCATATCTCCATATGACTCTCTTTTTCCCAAGTTTTTCAGACAATTTCTTAAATGTCGGAATAAGAACCTCGTTCTTATCCGGGAGTCCCGGCTCCACATCATGTCCATATCCCGTCAAGGTTATCTGAAAGTAGTATTGATAACCTTTAAGCTCATCCAGTTTATCTAGCATATTTGTCGGATTTTTGCTCCAAAAGACAATGCAATCTATAACTTCAGGTGACAAATCAATCCTGCTGATCTGATGTGCATTCATCGGATTCCTGACATACAGGAACCCTTCTTTTATTCTGTTGATAAACCATTCCGAATAGAAATTCGGAATATCTGTACGTCTGCTTACGCTTAGTATCATCTTATATTTATGCCTTCCGTTTCAGCTTATATATATAAAACTTCTGATACGACTTGCTTGTCATCATTTTTCTATCTGTCAGCCGTTTTGAATCACCTTTGAGCATTTCACTTATCTCTGGATATCCACTGCGGTAGTATACCCTATCATCGGATTTTGTGTTTATTATTGATTCAACAATCTCAAATCCATTCTTATGAAGACTGCTAAGTATTTCTTTAATGTTTATTCCATCCTTGCGTAACAGCTCATCATTATTAGGTGATATCGGATTGTTTGTTAATGAAAAAGCCAACACTATGGAATCCCTTAGGATGTGATTGTTTTCGAAAGAATGGAGTATTTTTATAAAATCACCATTGTCATTCCAGCAAATATCTCTTAATGACTTTGGAAAGACAAAGACATCGTAATCAATCACACTCAAGGAAGATAAGTATGTCCCCGCACATGTATCATAAAGAGGTGGATACTTTATTATATCTTCTGTCTTTGGATGATAGCTTGGGTTCCATGCATGAGCCAAATCTATACCTGTATACTCAATTCTGTAGGCTTCACCCTCTTCTCTTCCCGCAACATCCAGCGCCCAGGCGTCTGTCATGGCTCCACATCCAATCGATAGCACCTTTACAGACTTGTTTCTATTGATGAAGCGAAGTATCTCACTATGCATCAGATAGTACTCATAAGCATATGCATACGAATATCTCAGAATGTATGCCGCCTGTTCCCAATCATTATCATAATCCATGATAATCTCCGGCTTGTTTATTGGAGCTCTCCCCTCCGCTTCTATTTGTTGCAAATCTAAGGATGCTCTTTTAAGAACTGTTTCTATTGCAGGATAGGATGTGTTTAATGTATTCCACTCATCCTTTTTCTTTGTTTTTCTATTATTGCGTTGTTGTTCTTTTTCTTCTATTATTCTCGCTTTCTCATCCTCGAGGATCTGTTGCATCTTAGCCTGTAGATTATTGTCTTTGAGAAACAAGAAATCTTCGAAAGCGTTGGGATAACTAAGCTTCATTGTGCACCCATTATCAAAGCCAACTGTAATATAACTGCCGTTGTCTGTCTCGGTTATATCTAAAACTGTGCAATCCCTTGCTCCTATTCTTGTTTTGTGAACAGCCGCCTGACCAATGAGTTCTGTCATTATATAATCCTCTTCATCAGTTTTTTCACTTTTAGAAAACTAATTATTCCGCCCACATGTCGTCCGAACTGTTTGCAGCAGCTTCTGCTAAATCCGCTGGAATAATCGTAATGTATTCTTCTCGTGACACACTATCAATAATCTCAGCTAATCTGTTAGCCCTTGCACGTATCACCTTTTCGAAATAGTTACGAACATCTCTGCCATTTGCATAATCCTCACTACGATTGTTATACAAATTCTCAAAATATGCATGCAGATAGTCCTCACATCCATCAGCTAATACTAACTCTTGTTCGCTACAGCGTAGACAGAATATTTCATACAATTCTTCCGGCTTGTAGTCTTCAAATTCTATAAATTGATTGAAGCGTGACTTGAGACCTGGATTGGATCCTATGAACTCCTCCATGAGTTCAGGATATCCCGCAACAATTACAATAAAATCATCTCTATGGTCCTCCATAGCCTTCAATATTGTATCTACAGCTTCCTGACCAAAATCGGTGTCTCCCTTTCCATGAGTTAACGTGTACGCTTCATCTATAAATAGAATACCGCCCATAGCCTCATCTATTTTTTCTTGCGTCTTTGTTGCAGTCTGTCCTATATATCCGGCAACCAGTCCTCCTCTGTCAACTTCTACCAACTGACCTTTAGACAGCACCCCAAGACTCCTGTAAATCTTGGCAAGTAGTCTAGCGACTGTTGTCTTACCAGTACCCGGATTTCCGTAGAAAACAAGATGTAGTGACAGAGGCGGAAGATCTGTTCCAAACTCCTCACCCTTCTTCCTGACTTTGATGAGATTAATTATCTCTTTGACTTCTTTCTTGACTCCATTCAAGCCTATTAACGAATCCAATTGTGCCAATAGTTCTTCTAGTGATTCTTCCGGTTCTAGTTCTGGATCAGGCTCTTCCAGGTTCTCTGAAACAGGCGCTTCCTCTCTAACACCGGAACTATCACCCTTTGCGTGAAGCATAGTAGCGCTGTCTGAATATTGAGGACTTTCTTCCACAATCATATCCGCGTACTCATTCATCGCGTTTATTGAGTCAATAAATCTGGACATGTCAATGCTATCTCTATCCATCTTGCTCGACATGTTGTTAGAGCCCGCTTAAATCCGCCACAACGAGCCCAGTTAAATTAACCAATTTGAGTTCAAGATAAAAAGCCATTACCAATCATTCG
>ONJG01000043.1 GCA_900318105.1 uncultured Eubacteriales bacterium | reverse complement strand
CGCGCAATGTGTTCAAGAAAAAAATACCCCCTCATCATTTCTGATGAGAGAGTATCTCTTCGTCATCTTAACTTAATGACATTGGGCATGCGCCTGCTCTTTGACTGTCGTATTTATGCCTTTAAGGCGTCTTCGGCTTTGACCGTGCGGCGCTTTATCTTTTGCGTCGTTGTCTTTTCAAACGGCTCAGTCCGGATATATACCTGCTTGATGCGCTTGAATGTCGGCATCTCCTTGTTTATAAGTTCAATGTCGGTATCCGCCATGAGCTGGATATACTCGAGGCTCCTGCCCTTTGTAGCCTCTGCCTCAGGGTCGTAGACTATGTGCGCCACGAGCCTGTAGTCGTCGCCTTCCGGCTCACCCATGACCACGTTCTCGGTGACATAAGGTATTTTATCTATCAGAGCCTCTATCTCCTCCGGATAGATATTCTTTCCGTTCTTGAGGACTATGACGTTTTTCTTGCGGCCTGTGAGGAATATGTACTCATCCTTGTCTATGCGAGCGAGGTCGCCGGTGTTGAACCAGCCGTTTACAAAGACTTCCTTGTTGGCCTCATCATCGTCCAGATATCCCTTCATGATGTTCGGACCTCTTGCATAGAGCTCTCCTATGCCATCCTCGTCCGGATTGTTAATCTTGACCTCAACTCCCGGCATGGCATGTCCCACAGAACCCGCTCTGCGATAGAAATAGCTCTCCGATGCGATGGTCGGCGCGGTTTCCGTAAGGCCGTAACCCTGTACCGTCATTATGCCGAAATCCGTGCAGTACTCCAGTATCTTCAGATCGAGCGGAGCAGCTCCGCTGATGAGAAATCTTAGTTTTCCGCCGAGGCCGTCTATTACGTCCTTGAAGAGTTTGCGCCTCACATCAATTCCCACTTTGAGAAGAGCTCTGGCAATCTTGCGTCCTGTCTCGAGTTTTTCGAGCTTGCCTTCCTTCTCTGCGGTTTTGAGGACCTTGTTGATCATCGACTCGATGATGAGCGGCACGCAGAAAAATGCGGTGACGCCGTATTCCTTGAGCTCCTTCTGTATGTATTTGAGTCCGCTGCAGAACACGTTGGTTGCGCCGTTGCTTATGAACATCAGCACGCCCTGGTTTCCGAACGCGTGGTGAAGCGGCAGGAGTATCATCTCGACATCATCTTCGTAGATTGGCTCGACCTTTCTCATCGCCGCGATCGTCGATGCGATATTTCGCTGGGTCAGCTGCGCCGCCTTGGCGGTTGCGGATGTTCCGGATGTGAACAGGATGATGTCCACTGCGTGCTTGTCAATTACCTTGAAATCTGACTTGTATTCCTCGATGAGCGGCACGAGCTGCGGCATCTTCTCCTGGCTGAAATCGCTCATCGGAATGAGCGCCTCTATATTGACGTCACTCTTTTTAACCTCAGCGGCTATCTTTTCAAAGTCCATATCCAGGCTCTCATCGTAGATGATTGCATCGGCCTTGCACTTAATGAGGGAGTTGATGATCTCCTCCTCCGGGAGACCTTTGTCCAGAGGCACCACGACGCCTACGTTTATCACTGTTGCATAATATGCCACCAGCCAGTGATAGGAGTTGGGGCCGATGACCACGATTTTCTTATCCTTGAGACCCTTGCTCAGGAGATACGCACCGAGCGCGTCGAGATCCTCTCTGAACTTCTTGTATGTAATCTCAATCTTTTGAGTTCTGTCTTCATTTTTGTATATGAATCCGACATTGTCTCCGTACTTGTCTGCAACAAAATCCATTATCTCTTTGAGATCCTGAAATTCAATGTCATATTTGCATCTGTACTTTCTCATCTAAACATTCCCTTCTGAAAAATCTACAAATAAAAACGATATGAAATAACTCTCCTAATCTTCTCTACCGGCCGCGTGGCCATCCTCGGTGATCATTTCACATCGCCGTAAATTTCTGTCTCAATTTTAACACTAAACAGGGTAATTCTCTATACTAATTTATGTCTCTTTCCCTACCGCCTCGGAGAGCGCTTAGCTAGTTCTTATTGGTTATATACTCCTGATAGTCGCTAAACTCCACGCCAAGGACTTCGCAGGCCTTTTCTTCATCTTTTACTTGCAGTAAAAGATAGCTCGAGTTTTTTACCCATTGCGCCTGCTATCTTTTTAATAGTCGCAAGATCAGGAGAAACCTTTCCGGTTTCTATTCTACTCAGACTTGCTTGTTCAATTCCTGCTAGATCTGCTAGTTGTTTCTGCGTAAGACCTTTTTCGTGTCTCGTGTTAATAATCATTTCGATAATCTGAAACTCCGGTTCCATATCTTCCCAAAGCTTGCGAAAATTTTCATCTTTCATGTCCTTAGCAAGCCGTTTACTAAGATCACTCATCTGCTCCTCCTCTCATAATCATCCCTTCGCCTCAGAGCTGTTTGGATATCTCTTGAAGATATCCTGTTACTCTTCTTAATTATTCCGTAATCAACCACAATTATCTTTTCTTTTGCGAAAAAATAAAACATCCTTGTTAGATTATTCCCTTGAATTGTCCTAAGCTCATATATGCCATCCTTAACATGCTTTGAGTATGGTTCAGTCAGCATATTACCTTTTTCTTCCAGTAAATTAAGCATTCTTTCAGTTTTAACATATAGCTTTAGATTCTTGTTTCTCAACTCATCAAGAAAGTCATCTACCGGTGAGTTGTTATTACCATCCTTATAGAAAACAATCTTAAACATATTGCCCTTTCCCAATATGTTCTCAAGAACATATTATGTCCTTTGAAACATATTGTCAATACTATTTTTTCGATTTTAAAAAATTAACGTATTTCAATAGGTGAAGCGATACTACATCAAATCAAAAAAACTGTCGAACAAAAGAATCACTCAATCCGACATTTTTTGCACTAATTTCGACATTTTAGAAAAAGTACAAGAAAATACAAGCTTTCAGCAACAAAAAACGGCAGCATGACGCTGCCGTTCCTATGTTTCTATGTTCCCAGACAGAGAATAATCGTCGGTTATTATCTAAAGCAGTTCAGGAAAAATGCTCAGGCTGCGCTTTAGGATGCCGTTTACGTGGGCGATGAGTGTGCCGTAGTTGGTAATCGGGATATTCTGCACTGATGCCGATTTGACACGGTAACTCATCTCGCGCTCGTTCAGCATACAGCCGCCGCAGTGGACTATGAGTGCGTAGTCCGAAAGATCTGCAGGATATCCGCCGCCGCTTGTCATCTCAAATTCGAGCTTTTTACCTGTGTAGCCTTCTATCCATTTTGGTATCTTATCCCGTCCTATGTCCCCGCATTGACGATGATGGGTGCAGCCTTCTGCGATGAGCACTTTATCTCCGTCTTTAAGATTATCCATCGCTTCGATTCCCCGCACGGCGGAATCGAGCAGTCCCTTGTGGCGGGCCATCAGAATCGAAAAGGAAGTAAGAGGAATATCCTCCGGAACGATCTTATCCACCGCGCCGAACACCTGGCTGTCAGTGATAACAAGAGCCGGGCGCGCCGATGGTCCGAGCCTGTCCAGTGTGCCTGCGAGCTCCGAGTCTCGGACCACAACAGCAGACGCACCTGCATCTATTATGTCTCTGATCGTCTGCTGTTGAGGCAGGATAAGCCTGCCTTTCGGCGCGGCCTTATCTATCGGCACCACAAGCAGCACGATGTCTCCTTCGTTTATCTTATCCGAAACAATCGGAACTTCCTTATCCTCTGGTTTAAGGGATGCTATGGTATTCTTAAGCTCTTCGATTCCCTCTCCCGTAACAGCACTGGTCAGGATATACCTGTTATTTTCTACAATTCTATTTATTTCTGAAGCCGCAGAATATTCCGCATCCCGCATGAGATCGGTCTTGTTAAAGACGATGATATACGGCAGTTTGCGCTCATCAAAGAGCTCGGTCAGCTCTATGTCGCACTGCTGCATGCCTTCTGTGGCATCCACCACAAGAACGGCTATATCCGTCTTTTCGAGTATGCGCCTGGTCCTTTCGACCCTGAGTTCTCCGAGGCTTCCGCTATCATCAAATCCCGGCGTGTCTGTCACAACAACAGGCCCGAGAGGCAGTATCTCCATGGACTTGGTCACGGGATCCGTGGTCGTGCCCTTTACATCCGACACAACGGCGAGCTCCTGCCCGGTCACTGCATTTACCACGCTCGATTTGCCGGCATTTCTCCTGCCAAAAAACCCTATATGTATGCGTTCGCCTGACGGCGTTTCATTCATTGATGCCATTTCACCCCTCCATTTCCAGTCCATTGTACCATTTTTCGAGGGAAAATAAGAGAGGAGCAGGCTGTTTAGCCTGCTCCATTCTTGATTAGTGTTGTTGCATCAAATCTTTAAGATTCTGCAATCTTAGAGATTCTCTGACTCCTGCTCTCTTCTTCTCCAGATTACGAACAGTATCATCAGCAGCATCGTTACTCCGAGTACGAAGCACCATGCGGTGAGGTCTGCATCGTCACCTGTCTTTGCACCCTTGGTCGAGTCTGATCCGCCATTGCCTGAATTGCCATTGCCGTTGGCATCTCCGACATAGGTGTTATCAAATTCGAAGGTTGCAATTGTGACATCCACGCCATTCTTCTGGAATGTTCTGACGCAGTTCAGCTCAGTACCGTTCTGAGTTACAGTGTAGGTCACAGTGTATACGCTTGTATCGTATGTGTATCCTTCCTGACCGTCATCAACCTCAGTAATGGTGTAGTTGTAAACTCCCGGATATGCGAACTCGATATCACCGAATTCGTGCTCCTCACCTGCAGCGAGCTTGACTGTAATAGTGTTACCCTTTGCATCTTCCGGCATAGGATTCTTATCAAGTCCGGCAGTATTGCCTGCAGCCTTGAACTGGAATGTGAACTTGTCATTCTTAGGTGCTCCTTTACCCTTGACGACTTTCTTAACCGGCGGGTCTCCTCTTGTTACGCCGTCAGGATCTGTTACATCACCGGATTTGACAGGATCACACCACTGTGCTGTGAATGAATATTCTTTTCCATCAGGTGATACTGTCTTCTTCCATCCTGCGAATGCACGATCCCATACAGGTTCTTCGCTGAGGTCGATACCCTTGCCGTCTTCTCCTGCCTTGAAGGTCTGAGGTCCTTTCTTACCCTTCCATGTGCCACCGCTCGGATCTACTGTTACAGTTGTGCCGTAAGGTACGTTCTCTGTAACTTTATCCGGCTTTCCATCCTTCGGATCTTCGTCCTTGTCGGCATCAGGATAGGTAATCGGGAAGTTCTCATCCTCATCAGGTATACCATTGTTGTTCTTGTCATCCTTCCACTGAGCGGTGAAGACATACTTGATGCCGTCTGTGCCGTTAGTCTTCTTCCAGCCAACGAACGCGTAATCCGTCTTCTTAGGTGCCTCAGTGAGGTCAATACCTTCGCCGTTTTCACCCGCTGTGAGAGTCTGTTTGTCCGCGCTGCCCTTCCATGTGCCGCCGCTCGGATCTACTGTTACAGTTGTGCCGTAAGGTACGTTCTCCTCAACAACATCCGGCTTGCCGTCCTCGTCTTCATCCTTATCTGCATCAGGATAGGTAATCGGGAAGTTCTCATCCTCATCAGGAATTCCATTGTTGTTCTTATCGGTCTTCCATCCGGCTTTGTAAGTAATTACTCCGTTTTTGTCAGCATCAGCTGCATCCACTTTGTTCTTGAACTCCGGTGTCCACTTATCGAATACATAATCCTTCTTCTCCGGCTTGTAATCTTCCACCGTGTCACCGAGCTTCAAATCACTGACAGTTTTGAGCGTATCGTCGCCATCCTTGAATACAACTGAGAATGCCTCATCCTCATCAGCTATGCCGTTATTATTCTTATCGGCCTTCCACTGAGCGGTGAAGACATACTTGATGCCGTCTGTGCCGTTAGTCTTCTTCCAGCCAGCGAATACATTGTCTGTCTTCTTAGGCGCTTCTGTAAGGTCGATGCCCTCGCCATCTTCACCTGCCTTGAAGGT
>ONJG01000079.1 GCA_900318105.1 uncultured Eubacteriales bacterium | reverse complement strand
GTTTTTCAGCATGCTGCCCATCCAGATACTGATCTTTGCGATGGGATCCATCAACACGATAGTTGACGGTGTTATGGCGGGGCGTTTTATCGACTCCTCGAGCGTTGGCGTGGTCGGACTTTACTACACCATGGTGAACGTCATAAACGCGATATGTTCCGTCCTGCTCGGAGGAAGCGCGGTTCTCTGCGGGAGGTATCTCGGAAGAGGAGACATTGAAAAAACCAGGGGAGTTGTGTCCCTTAACATAAGCGTATCTGTCATAGCTGCCGCCCTGCTTACGGCTGCGAGCATTCTGGCGCCGGGCCCGATAGCGGATATCCTGGGCGCGAGCGAGGAGCTGAGAGGAGCCCTCATGAAATACATCGCCGGATACGCCGTGGGCATCATCCCGATGATGCTCGCCCAGCAGATAGCGTCGTTCCTGCAGCTCGAGAGGCAGAGCAGGAGGGGGTATATAGGAATAGCCGGCATGGTGATAGCCAATGTATTCCTGGATGTGCTGCTGGTTGCGGTGCTCAGGATGGGAATCACGGGCCTTGCGCTTGCGACGAGCCTGAGCAACTGGGTATATTTCCTGATCCTGGCTCCGTACTATCTCACGAAAAAAGCCAATCTCAAATTCGACAGAAAAAATATACTCTGGAGCGAGCTGCCGGGCCTTGTAAAGATAGGATTTCCGGGCGCGCTGCTGGTGTTCTGCCTGGCCATAAGAGCGGGCCTTTTAAACCGCATACTGCTGCACTACGCCGGAAACGACGGACTGTCGGCTCTTTCGGCATTCAATATGATATCCGGCATATTCATCGCATACTGCGTCGGAAACGGCAATGTCGTGCGCATGCTGATCAGCGTGTTTGTGGGTGAAGAGGACAAGACATCCATGAAGAAGGTGCTCAAAACCGTGCTCACAAGGGGCATGCTCATGTCGGCAGGGGTAGGGGTAGCAGTGGCAATTGCGGCGCCGCTATTCTCGGGGCTGTTCTTTCCGGACAGCGGGAGCGAGGTTTACCGGCTGACATATCAGTTCTTTGTGATATACGGGTTCAGCATACCGATGGTGCTGCTCGTTCAGATAATCATCAACTACATGCAGGCAACAGGGCACAATCTGTTCGTAAATGTGATGTCCGCGGTGGACGGACTCATATCCGTTCTGGTGCCGTCCATGATACTGGCGCCCGTTATGGGAGCGCTCGGCGTGTGGATTTCATATCCGATAGGCCTGGTTCTCACCCTGCTGGTTGCATTTCTGTACATAATCATATATGGCAAACGTGTGCCGAAGTGCCTCGACGAGTGGATGCTGCTGAAACCCGAATTCGGAGTCTCCGAAGAGGATTGCCTGGATATTCCGATCAGAAGCATGGAGGATGTGGCGGGCACGTCCGAAAAGGTGCAGGAGTTCTGCGACAGGCACGATATGGCGATGAGGCCGTCGTACTACGCGGCTCTTTGCCTTGAGGAGATGGCGGGCAATGTCGTAAGACACGGCTTTGCAGCGGATAAAAAGCGCCATTATCTGAACGCGAGGGCAGTATACCTCGACGACAAGATAATCCTCAGGCTCAAGGATGATTGCCCGGCATTCGATCCGTCAGAGCTTGCGGAGATTGCCTCGGGCACTCTGGATGACGGTGGCATAGGACTTAGGATGGTATACAGGATAGCCGATGATGTCAGCTACCAGAACCTGCTGGGCTTGAACGTCCTGACCATCATGATACAGGAAGAGAACATCGCGGCCATGGATGTGAACGACTACCTGCTGGAGAGGAGGCTGAGAGATCTCGATCCTGACCTGCACAAGGTATTTAAAGACACGGCCTTTGTATCCCAGCGGATACTCGGAAAATACAGACAGCTATTCCCTGAGTATACCGATCATTCGCAGCTGCACAGCCTGACGGTCATAGACTCGTGCAATAGGATCATCGGAAGGTCGCAGATAGATAAGCTCAACGCGGATGAGGCCTTCGTGCTGCTCATGGCATGCTACCTCCACGATGTAGGAATGGGCATAGGCGAAAAAGACTATGATGAATTCAAGGGCATAATGGGTGAGGAAGAGTACTTCAAGGCACATCCGGATGACAGCGTCGCGGATTTCGTCAGGACATACCACAACGAGTTCAGCGCACTGTTCATCGACAAGTATGCGGATCTGTTCGATTTGCCGTCTGAGGAATACGTGCACGCCATCAAGCAGGTATGCAGGGGGCACAGAAAGACCGATCTCTACGACGAAAAGGAATATCCGGCAGAGTATAGGATGCCGAATGGCAATACGGTTTGCCTGCCGTACCTCGCGGCGATGCTCAGAATAGCCGATGAGATAGACGTGGCGGCGTCGAGAAACCCGATGCTCCTCTACGATATCAACCTGCTGACCGACAACATAGAGATACTGGAAAACAAGAAGGTCGAGGCGGTCGATCAGGTCAGGATGACGAGGTCGGTATTCATAATCGAAACAAAGACGGAGGACAAGGAGCTGTACTCGGCTCTAGAGGAAATGGTCGTCAAGATGCAAAAGACCCTGGATGTCTGCCGCGACGTGACGGAAAAGAGAACGAAGTTCGTCATAAGTCAGAAGAGAGTTATTCTGAGAAAGAACGAAAAATAATAAATAGAAGAGGAAAGAATGAGTTACCTGGATAATATAAGAAATTTCAGCATCATAGCGCACATAGATCACGGAAAATCCACGCTTGCAGACCGCCTGATCGAAAAGACCGGTCTGGTCGAGGCCCGCGACATGAAGGAGCAGTATCTGGACAATATGGATATTGAGCGCGAGCGCGGTATCACCATCAAGCTCCAGACGACGAGGCTCAAATACAAGGCCAGGGACGGACAGGAATATACGCTTAATCTGATCGACACCCCGGGACACGTGGATTTTAATTATGAAGTGTCCCGCTCCCTCGCAGCATGCGATGGAGCCGTGCTCGTCGTAGACGCCACGCAGGGTGTCGAGGCCCAGACCCTGGGCAATGTATATCTCGCGCTCGATGAGGATCTCGAGATACTGCCTGTTCTCAACAAAATGGACCTCGACTCCGCTCGCCCGGATGATGCGAGAGCTGAGATCGAGGACATAATAGGGCTCGACGCATCGGAGGCTCCCGAGATATCCGCAAAGACCGGGCAGGGAGTCGATGAGATGCTCGAAAAGCTCGTCGAGGTCATCCCGCCTCCGAAGGGAGACCCGGACGGAAAGCTCAAGGCCCTCATATTCGATTCATACTACGACAGCTATAAGGGCGTAATCATATACACCCGCATTTTCGATGGAAAGGTAAAGCGCGGAGATACGATCCGCATGATGAATACCGGTAAAAATTACGAGGTGACCGAGGTCGGCTACTGCATACCGGGCACGGTGCCTGCAGATGAACTAAAGGCCGGCGAGGTCGGCTACATCTGCGGCAGCATCAAGCAGGTCGCTGACGCACGGGTCGGCGATACGATCACGCTTGCGGCCGACCCTACGAGCGAGCCTCTCAAGGGGTACAAGAAGGCCCAGTCGATGGTGTACTGCGGGATATTTCCGGCCGAGGGCGAGAAGTATGAGAACGTAAAGGACGCTCTTGAGAAGCTGCAGGTAAATGATGCTGCGTTTAATTTTGAGCCCGAGAACTCGGCCGCCCTGGGATACGGATACAGGTGCGGTTTCCTCGGCCTGCTCCATATGGATGTAATTACGGAGAGGCTCGCGAGGGAATTCGACCTCGATGTCATCACGACCCTGCCTTCTGTTGTGTACAAGGTCGTGATGAAGGACGGGCAGGTCCTGGACATCCAGAACCCGTCGAACCTGCCCGACCCTGCGCTGATAGCGCACATCGAGGAGCCCATCGTCAAAGCCGAGATCATGACGCCCAACGAATACGTGGGCAGCATCATGACCCTCTGCCAGGCGAGGCGCGGCACCATGCTCGAGATGGAATACCTGACCAAGACAAGGGTGCAGCTCAGATACGAATTGCCGCTGAACGAAGTAATCTACGATTTCTTCGATGCGCTCAAGTCCAGGACGAGAGGCTATGCATCCCTCGACTACGAGTTCGTGCGCTACCAGCCTGCGAAACTCGTCAAACTGGATATACTCCTGAACAGGGAAGTGATAGACGCACTTTCAACCATAGTGCCGGAGGAATCGGCTCAGGCCAAGGGCCGCGGCATATGCGAAAAACTCAAGGAGATCATCCCGAGGCATCAGTTTGAGGTGCCGATTCAGGCTGCCATAGGCCAGAAGATAATCGCCAGGGAGACGGTCAGAGCCTACAGAAAGGACGTACTGGCCAAGTGCTACGGCGGAGACGTTTCGCGTAAGAAAAAACTGCTCGAAAAGCAAAAGGCAGGAAAGAAGAGAATGCGCCAGTTCGGCACCGTGACAGTGCCTCAGGAAGCATTCACCGAGGTGCTCAAACTCGACGATGGCGGCAGGTAAAACAGGCATATACATCCACATACCGTTTTGCGTAAAAAAGTGCAATTACTGCGCTTTTTTGTCGTTTGATGCCGAGACTTCCCCGCGAAAGGAATACAGCGAGGCGCTCTGCGAAGAGATAAGGCTGAGGGCCGCATCCATGAAAGAGAGCGGAGACACCCGCAGCATAGATACGGTATATATCGGCGGGGGCACGCCATCGGTGCTCGATGTGTCGCAGATGAGGGACATCATGCACACACTCCGCACATGCTTTGATATAAAAGAGGATGCGGAGATTACCCTCGAGGCAAACCCGGCGACTCTCGGCCGCAAGGACGGCGTTATGCTCGCCAAGCTCCAGGCGTATAAATACATAGGAGTGAACCGGCTTTCGATGGGAGTTCAGTCCATGGACAATGACAGGCTGCATTTCCTCGGGCGGATTCACACGCCGGAGAATGTCATAAGAGATATGAAGCTCGCAAGGGATAAGGGCTTTGACAACATAAACCTCGATCTTATGTTTTCCGTACCGGGTGAGACAAAGGAGGATGCACTGAGAGACCTGGGTGCCATACTCGCCACGGAGCCCGAGCACATATCCTGCTACAGCCTGCAGATAGAAGAGGGCACTCCGTTTGCCCGCATGATCGAGAGCGGTGAAATGACGGAAGTTCCCGATGAAGAGGACAGGGATACCTACCATGCAATCTGCAGCCGCCTCAGGGAAGCAGGCTACGAACATTACGAGATAAGCAATTTCGCAAAGCCCGGATACAGGTCGCGCCATAACTCGCTCTACTGGGATATGTCGGACTACATCGCTTTCGGACTCGGCGCAAGCGGCTTTGTAAACAATACCAGATACAAGAATGTGTCGGATATCGAAGAATATATGAGAATCATCGGAGGCGGAAAACTCCCTGTGGATGAGATCCTGGAGAACACACCTTTTGACAACATCAGCGAGGCGGTATTCACGGGACTCAGAAGGCAGGAGGGCATCAGCTACGAGGATGTGATTGGCGCATACGAGCGGGTTTGCCCAAAAGATGAGCCGGTTGCCGGAGCAAAAGAGAGATTCTGGGAGATATTCAAAGAAGCAAAGGAAGAGGCTGATGAATTTGCAAGGAACGGCCTTCTCGTTATCGATGAAGAGGGACTCAGACTCACGGAGCAGGGGATAGATATAAGTAACAGCATCATGTCACTGTTTGTCTGAACACAGAAGAGGTAAAAACATGGCAGAGAAAAAGTACATAATGGCGCTCGACCAGGGCACGACGAGTTCAAGGACCATAATCTACGATAAGGCGGGCAACATCATAAGCTCCGCGCAAAAGGAATTCACGCAGATTTTTCCGAAGGAAGGCTGGGTGGAGCACGACGCAATGGAGATATGGGCCACGCAGATGGGAACCGCCCAGGAGGCCATGCTCAACGCCGGCCTGACTTATCACAATATAGCGGCCATAGGCATCACCAATCAGAGGGAGACGACAGTCGTTTGGGATAAGGCCACGGGCGAGCCCGTGTACAACGCGATAGTCTGGCAGTGCAGGAGAACGGCCGACTACGCCGCTAAGCTCAAACCC
>ONJG01000040.1 GCA_900318105.1 uncultured Eubacteriales bacterium | reverse complement strand
ACCGAGTATGATCAGAGGGCCGTGCATACCGGCCGCAATCCCGTTAAAGCTTTGTGAAATCGCAACACCGGCCATGCCGACTGCGAACAATCTGATATAACTCATTACGTTACCGAAGCAACTGATGGTGTTCAGGAATACCGTGAACGAGTCCGCAAGACCGGACTTTATGCCCTGTCCTATGGTCTTGTCAGGTGCCATACCGCCAAACAGCACTACCAGAACGAATGCAACTCCTATCGCGGCGAATACCGGAACGAGGTTGATGTTCTCGTGTATTACCAGGTTGAGTGACAAGAGGTACATCGCGACAACCGCAATGGACCATCCAAGGTCCGCAACCCACGACAGGTCTTTCTCCGGAATCTTTTTCTTCATGGAGAGTATCGATCCCAGCACCATCTGTATGGCGCCTATCGAGAACGAGAATTTCATTATGGTGTTCTGCGCATCGGATGCCTTGAGTCCGAAATACTCCGGATATGTGGCAAACGACGGAATGACCAGAGCCTTGAGGAACGGAACGTTCATGGCGCTTTCCATGCCGAACCACGTTCCCGTGATGGCTCCCCATACGATAGTCGCTATCGACAGCACATACAGAAGGAATGAAACATCGCTGACTTTCTTCTGTTTGACCGTAAGGCCGATAGTCCCGAGCAGTATCAGTACTCCGTAGCCGCCGTCGCCTATTATCATGGCGAAGAACAGTGTGAAGAACAGGAAGAACCAGAGTGATATATCCTGCTCTCTGTATCCCGGCAGTATGCCGAGGATCTCGAACACCGGCTTTATGTACTTGGACACTTTGTTGTAGCGTACCTTGGTAGGTATCTTGTCGTCGTCATCAGCCACGTCCTCGACTGCGTAGCCGCAGCCTTTTTCGGAAGCCATGGTCTTGAACTTGTCCAGATCCGCCTCCGGAATGTATCCGGATATCCATACGAATTCGTCGTCGTTCTGCGCGGTGGCCTCAGCAGCTGAGAAGTTCACCTCGTCCTGGAGTTTGAGCAGCTGCTCCTTGAAGCTTATGTCGTTGACCGATGCGGCCTTGAGGGTCTCATCGCAGGACTCTATGCCGCTCTGGCAATCCTCTATATTTTGCTTCAGTTCGCTGATGCTCTTCTCCGGAAGTACGAACTCCGTCGCCGGAATCTCCACGGGGAGCGTGCCCAGCACTGCTACGGTTTTTTGCTTGTCCACGTCGGCGAGGCGGATGAGCCTTACATTCTCATCCTCGACTGCCTGAGCATATTCCTTTTCTCCCATGCGGTAGAAATGGAAGTCGAATCCTTCATCCTTGAGGGAGGCGAGCTCTGCCGGGGAGAAATCACCCCATGCCGAGATCCTGTCGATCTCCGTGCTTGCCGCACCTATCTCCTGGTTGAGTGAAGACTTCTGCTCAAGAGCTTCGCGTACGCCTTCGTACATCTTATTGAATTCTGCATCGCTTAAGACCTCTTCGCTCCCCTTTTGCTTTGGCTCTGCATAGTCCCTGAGGGCCATCTGCGTCTGAGCCATGTTCTGGTAGCGCTCGGTCACTTCACGATCTGCACTTTGTTTTTCGGCGAGATGCAATACACCGATCTCACGGAGACCCGCGAGCATCTCTTCTTTATGAGCGGCAGATGTGACGATGTGTACCATTTTCATTTTTTCTATCATCGCTACACCTCCACCAGTTTCTTCTTGGAGATCTTACCGCGGACTACGGCCGCCGTCTGCTGGTCGCCCAGGTATACCTGGATGACTCTTATGTTCTCCTTCGCTTCGGGTATCTTGACCTTTTCAAAGAGGTTCACCCTCTGCGAAGTAGTACGGAGCTCCCTTTCAAGCAGTTCGCTCTGCTTGCGGAGCGTCGAGACGATGGCATCGAGTCTGGCGATCTCACGAAGTTTGAAGACTGCGGTATCAACCCAGAGTGGATACTCCTCCACATCGTAATTGATGTCCTTGAAAGTCAGTTCCTCAAATGCCGGGATGGTAACACCCGCGATATTCTCGTCCTTGACTATTACTTTGTCAGGCTGCACCAGCTGGTCGAGCTTCTTTGTGTCCTCAAAGATCTCGTTTTCGGCAAATACAGCTATCCAGTCGTCCAGGTCACCAATCATCTGAATGCGTTCGGCTTCCTTCTGCTCCATTTCCTGACGTATCTTCATTATCACGGACTGCAGCTGCTGTTTTTTGAGCTGCAGCGTGGGAAGATAGCGCTGGAACTGTTTGAGGTTGTCCTTTTGCTTCTTCAGTTCGTTTTTTGTCAGTTTGATAGCCATGGACCCGCTCCTT
>ONJG01000029.1 GCA_900318105.1 uncultured Eubacteriales bacterium | reverse complement strand
TTCTACGAAGAAGGCAACTACAACCGCGAAGTTGCATACATGAGCTGCCGTACAAGAGTTATGGCGAACAGCCACAATCCTGAAAAGGCAGTTGTATGCGGAAGAGGAAACCTTAGTTTCACTTCCATCAACCTTCCGAGAATCGGAATAGAAGCCAACAGAGACTTCGAACAGTTCTACGAGAGGCTTGATGAACTGCTGGAGCTTGTATCTCGTCAGCTGCTTCACAGACTGAGAATTCAGTCCTCGAAGAAGGGCAGAAACTACCCGTTCCTTATGGGACAGGGTATCTGGATTGACTCGGACGACCTCGGACCTGACGACAGCGTTGCAGAGGTTCTCAAGAACGGAACGCTTTCGATCGGATTCATCGGACTTGCCGAGACCATGAAAGCTCTTACCGGCAAACATCACGCAGAGGATGAGAGAGTAAGGGAGCAGGCCTTTGAGATCATCAAGCACATGAGAGAGTTCTGCGACAGAAAGAGCGTTGAGACAGGTCTCAACTTCACACTCCTGGCCACACCGGCTGAGGGACTCTCCGGCAGATTCGTCAAGATTGACAGAGAGAAGTACGGCAAACTCGAAGGAATCACAGACAGGGATTACTACACGAACTCATTCCACGTGCCTGTGTACTATCCGATCGGAGCATTCGAGAAGATCGACATCGAGGCGCCATACCACGATCTGACCAACGCAGGGCACATCAGCTATGTGGAGCTCGACGGAGACACTTCCAAGAATCCTGAGGCATTTGAGACTGTCATCAGGTACATGGAGAAGGCCGGCATCGGATACGGCTCAGTCAACCACCCTGTGGACAGAGACCCCGTATGCGGATACACCGGAGTAATCGATGATGTATGCCCGCGCTGCGGACGCCGCGAGGGAGAGCCTGTCACAATCGAGAGACTCAACGAGCTTCGCATGAGATATCCGAGCGTACCGGTACCGTGCGACTGCACGCATTAAGATGAATCGTCCTGCCGATTGGCAAGCGAAAGCGCAGACAGAGGCATGGAGATTCATTTGCCAGGGTTGCCCAAGAGAGCGAGGACAGGATTGAAAACGAAGCTCGATTGGCTGCAACCTACGGCTAGATGAATCGTCCTGCCGAAAAGTTTTTACAAAGGTGATTTTGTCACATTCGGCAGGCAGGCTGACACTATATAATGTGGTTGGTCAATAAAAGATACAACAATATACAAGAAATTCACTTCACAAAGCGAAAAATCGAGAGTAAAATCATAAGGAACGAACAACGGAGGTAAAGGTTATGAATAACAAGGTTGTTAAGAACGTAAACGGACAGGTCGGAGAAGGCGTGGGATTCGAGAGAATCAGAAGAATCACAGGATACCTGGTAGGAACTCTTGACAGATTCAACAATGGTAAAAGAGCTGAGGTTGAAGACAGAGTTAAACACGGCCTGACTCACTAGTTGCAAAAGGAAAACCTATTGAATAGTCGCCTGCTTTTAGTGGGCGACTGTTTTTATGAAAAGAGCAACGATATGGCAAATAAAAAAGCAGAAGACATTGAAATAAGGATGTGTGGAATCGAGCCGGAGTCCATTGTGGACGGGCCCGGTTTCAGGTACGTCCTGTTCGTCCAGGGCTGTCCGCATCACTGCCACGGATGCCACAACCCGGAGTCATGGGATCCTAAGGCCGGCTACGATATAACTTTAGGTGAGATCATGGCTCAGATAAAGGAAAACGACCAGCTGCGAGGAGTCACATTCTCGGGCGGGGAGCCTTTCGAGCAGGTACCTGCTCTTTTAGAGCTCGCCAGGATGGTTAAGGCTGAGGGGCTGAGCCTCATGAGCTACAGCGGATATACGCTCGAGGAGCTGCAGGAGAGGAATGACCCTGAAACCGATGAGCTGCTCGGACTTATCGACGTCCTCGTGGACGGAAGGTACATGGAGGACGAGCGAAACCTCACGCTTCTCTACAGGGGCTCGGAAAACCAGCGCCTGATAGATATGAGAAAGACCCGCGAAACAGGAAAAGTTGAGCTTTTTCACTCGGATTTTGATGACGAGATTGATATAATCTGAGCATGAAACTCGAACTTACGGCAACATCGACATTCGGACTTGAGGCAGTGGTCAGGCGCGAGATAGAGGCGCTCGGCTACAAGGTCATAAGAACCGAGGACGGCAGGGTCACATACATGGGTGACGAGCGTGCGATAGTACGCTCCAATCTATGGCTCAGAAGCGCAGACAGGGTTTATCTCTGCATGGGCGAGTTTGAGGCTAAGGAATTTGAAGAATTATTTCAGCAGACCAAAGCGCTTGAGTGGGAGAGCATAATCCCCCTCGAAGGCGCTTTTCCTGTTGTTGGAGGTTCCGTCAAATCCGCTCTTCACAGTGTGCCGGCCTGCCAGAAGATAATAAAGAAGGCCGTTTCGACCAGGTTCGGGGAGTTTTACTGCAGGGAGAAACTGCCGGAGACCGGAGCGGAGTACAGGATAAGATTTATCGCGCACAAGGACAGGTTCCTGCTGCTGCTCGACGCCAGCGGCGTCGGCCTGCACAAGAGGGGCTACCGTGTGCAGGACACAGCGGCTCCCATGAAGGAGACGCTGGCAGCAGCGCTTGTACAACTCAGTTTCTACCGCAAAGACAGGGTGCTGGTGGATACCTGCTGCGGCTCCGGAACCATACCCATAGAGGCTGCACTTATCGCACGAAATATCGCACCTGGATTAAACCGCAGCTTTGCTTCGGAGGGCTGGGAGTTCATAGCGGATGAAATCTGGAAAGAGGAGAGAAAAGCGGCATATGAGGCTGCGGATTTTGACTCTGAACTTCACATAACCGGCATGGACATAGACAAGCGCGCGATCCGCGCAGCGAAGGCCAATGCAGACGAAGCAGGCCTGACGGATGACATTGACTTTGTATGCATGGACATGACGAACTGGGACATCGGAGCAGGAATACCAAAGGGCGCTTCGAAGGACGAATACGGAGTGGTCATATCCAATTTGCCCTACGGCATCAGGATAGGTGACGACAGAGCCAATAAAGAGATATATGCTCATTTCAGAGAACTGATGAACGACTGCCCAAACTGGTCCTTCTTCCTGATAACGGCGGATAAGAATATCGAAAGGGAGCTCGGCAGGAAGGCGGACAGGCGCAGAAAGTTGTATAATGGACAGATAGAGACACAGTTTTATCAATTCCACGGAGCAAGACCGGAGAGAAATCATGAATAAGAAAGACTTCTACTATCCGTCGGCGGACGGAAAAACACAGATACATGCCATCAGGTGGGAGCCGGATGGGGAGCCAAAGGCCATCATCCAGATCATCCACGGAATGGTCGAGTTCATAGACAGATATGACGACTTTGCGACATATCTGGCAGGGCATGGCTATCTCGTCTGCGGTGAGGATCATCTCGGACACGGTGAGTCCGTAATATCCGATGAGTACCACGGGTATTTCGGAGCCGACGGCAATGCCTGGATAATTTCGGACATACATAAACTCAGGAGCATGATGCAGGATGAGTTTCCGGGCACTCCATATATGATGCTCGGGCACAGCATGGGATCGTTCCTGATCAGGCAGTATATAACCGAGCAGGACGGGGACTATGCAAAGGGCCTTTCGGGTGTCGTCGTCATGGGAACCGGCTGGCAGCCGGGTGCTGTAATCCGCTCGGGTCGTGCCCTGGCAAAGATGCTGGGTACGAAAAAGATCGGAAAGAGAGCCAAGCTGATTGAAGCCCTGAGCTTTGGCTCATACCTCAAGAAGATAGACAATCCGAGGACGATAAGCGACTGGCTCAGCAAGGACCCGGAAGTGGTGGATAAATACAGGGCCAACCCATGGTGCATGTTCCACTTCACGCCAAATGCTTTCTTCCATATGTTCAGCGGAATGCTTAAGGCGCATGATGCGGAGCGCATGAAAAAACTGCCGAAAGGCATGCCGCTCCTCCTGGTATCCGGCGCAGAGGATCCGGTCGGAGCATGGGGAGAGGGAGTCAGAAAGGCCTACATGGCATACCTCGAGAATTCGCCGTGCAAAGTGGACATAAAGCTCTACGATGATGACAGGCACGAGATACTCAATGAAACAGATAAGGCGGTAGTTTACGAAGACCTCAGAGAGTTCTTCGACGGCTGCCTGGAATAATCCGAGGACGGGCATTGCTGAATCAATTTGACACGGGGATGATTATAAGAATGGCGGTAGCAATAGTATTTGCCGTGGTTATGGGCAACGGCAGTGTTGTCGCGTTCAACAGGATGCCCGCAAAGTGGTTTGAGGACTACCCGGAGGATGCTGAGATAGGCTCAGATGCGGAAAAGGAGTTGCCGCAAAAACTCCTGGAAGCAGACGCTATGGGGCGCCAGAGACTTCCGAGCTCCCCGTGGAAATATGCATTCATTGGATACTTCACCATCACGGGACTCTACCTCGCGATAAGAGGCAGCAGCCTGACTTATGAAATAACCGTCCTGTGTATACTCTTCGTGGTGCTTGAAATGGCCATATCAGACCAGCTCTATCAGGTAGTGCCCGATCAGTTCAGCTGGGCACTTATCTTTGCAGCTATAGCATTCACGGATTACTACGAAAAATGGTGGGAGCAGCCGCTGGGCTGCCTGATTGGCCTTGGTATAGCACTCGTCATACTCATCATCGGACATGTGTTGTTCAAAACAGGCTCCATAGGTGGTGCAGACATTAAGTTTTTCGGCTGCATGGGCCTTATCACGGGGCGCGAGGGCATAGTCATCATATTTATACTGACCACCCTGCTCTTCGCCGTTTATTCCCTGGTAAAAATCGTATTCGGACACGGCAACATCAAGGATAAAAATGCCATGCTCCCCGCGGGATGTGCGGCAGTCACAATTTACTTCCTCTTCCTCTGGAACGCAGGAGAGCTGTTTGTATTTAATTTGTAGGAGACGGACCTGGGCGTTAATGTACTCATCAAAATAGAATATGACGGCACGAATTTCTCAGGCTGGCAGATACAGCCCAAAGAACGCACCGTGCAGGGTGAGATCGAGCATGTCCTGAAGTACATCGCAAATGAGGATGTGCATATCCACGGAACGAGCCGCACCGACTCAGGAGTCCATGCTCTCGGGCAGTGCGCCACTTTTGAGTGGAATTCAAATATGCCCGTTGAAAAGCTCGCCGAGGTGATGAACAGGAGGTTCGGAGCAGGCGGCACGGGCAGGCAGGGTGCACCGGGAGACATAAGAATCATATCGGCGGAGATTGTGCCGGATGACTTCCACGCCAGGTATTCCTGCAAGGGAAAGACATACAGATATATAATCGACAAGACCGGAGACATATTCAGAAGAAATACGAGCTTTCAGTATCCGGACGCAGGCAAACTGGATATCGCTGCAATGAGAGAAGCCGCCGCATACATAAGCGGCACACACGACTTCAAATGCTTTGAGACGGCAGGCGGAACTCCCCGTGAGACCACGGTCAGGACCATATACTCGCTTGAGATATTTGAGGAGGAAGAATCGATAATTATCGAGGTAACGGGCGACGGTTTCCTGTATAATATGGTGAGAATAATCGTGGGAACTCTCGTGGAGGCAGGCGCAGGCAAGCGCAGTCCAGAAAGTGTGCGCGATGCGATAGAAAGCAAAGACAGGTCCAGAGCGGGCTTTACAGCCCCGCCGCAGGGTCTGTATCTAAAGGAGATATATTTTCAGTGTATAAAGTCAGGATAGAAAAATTCGAAGGGCCTTTTGACCTTCTCATATATCTGCTCGAAAACGCCAAGATGGACATCTATGACATCAAGGTGGCGGAGATCACCGAGCAGTACATAGACTATCTCAAGCAGATGGAGGATCTCAACATAGAGGTTGAGACGGAGTTTATCGTGCTCGCGGCGGTGCTGATCAGGCTCAAGTCGCACATGCTCCTTCCGAGGGTTTCGGACAACCCTGACGACGATGTGATAGTCGAAGATCCGAGAATGGAACTTGCGACCAGGATACTCGACTACATGCGGACCAAGAAATCCGCAGAGATGCTCCAGGAAAGAGAGGAGTACAACCTCGCCATACACGAAAAACCGGCAGAGGATTTGTCGAAGTACGTCGGGGAACCCGACGAGATACTGAGGGCCACCGATGAGCAGCTGGTCAATGCGTTTATTCTCTTCCTGACGCGCAAGAAAAAGATAGAAGAGGTAGAGAGAAGGTACCAGAGGGTAAGGCGGCGCAAGGAGACAGTCGAAGCCAGGATAAAGGATATGACAAAGATCCTCGAGACCAGGCTGACGCCGGATGTGTCCGGAATATCCTTTATGGAGCTGCTGCCGGAGGAGCCTGACAGATATGACATAACACTTTCGTTTATGTCGCTTCTGTCCATGATAAGAAACCAGGGCTATGACGCAGAGCAGGATGAAAACTTCGGAGAGATTACGGTCATAAGAAAGGACCCTGAGATCATCAGGGCACAGCAGGAAGCAGAAGCTGCGGGAGTTGCAGAATATGCTGACGATGAATTTGATGACATAGAAGAAGAGGATGACGATGATCCGGCATCCTATGGATATACGGAAACGGAGGCAGCAGATGTACAGTAAGAAGACCATGAAATCGGCACTTGAAACCCTCATGTTCATGTGGGGAGAGCCACTTGATGTAAAAGACGCTGCCGAAGTGCTGGAAGCCGAAAAAGCGGAGATAAGGGAGCTCTTTCGCGAGCTTCAGACGGAGTATGAGCAGGAAGGACGCGGCATCAGAATCCGCGAGGCCGGAGATGCATTCGGCTATGTCACCCATGTTGAAAACGACATGTTTGTTCAAAAACTCTGCACTCCTGTCAGAGTCAGGAGGCTTTCACAGGCAGCGCTTGAGGTCCTGGCCATAATCGCATACAGGCAGCCTGTAACGAGGTCGGAGATCGATTCGATAAGAGGAATCAAGAGCGAGAGAGTCATAGACGGTTTGATGGATAAGGATCTTGTAGAGGTGACCGGAAGGTCAGAGGGCGTAGGCAGGCCGCTGCTGTACGGAACCACGAGGGAATTCCTTAAAAAGTTCGGATTTGCCTCACTCAAAGACCTGCCCGAGGTTCCCGAGTATGAGGAGCTAAGACGCGAGCGCGAGGAGCAGGGATACGGACAGCTCTCCATAAACTTCGATGAAGAGGAAAAAACCGAACCGGGAGCAGATGAGTCCGGAGAAGAACAAAAGGATTGAACATGCGCATTAATCAATACATCGCGGCGGCAGGAGTCTGCAGCCGCAGAAAAGCAGATGAATTAATAGAAGAGGGCAGAGTCAGGGTCAATGGCTCTGTTCTTGATGTTATGGGTTATCATGTAGAGGATGGAGACATAGTCGAAGTCGATGGCGTGAGAATAGAGCCCGAGACAAAGAAGGTCTATTATCTTCTCAACAAACCTGCGGGATATGTAACATCCACGGCGGATAAAGAAGGAAGGCCGCTTGTGACGGAGCTCGTGCCGGACAGCATAAGAGTATTTCCCGTGGGAAGGCTCGACCTCAATACGACCGGACTTATCATACTGACCAATGACGGAGAGCTTTCAAACAAGCTCATGCATCCGTCCGGTGAGTTTGACAAGAAGTATCTCGTCAGAGCCGCGGGCATAGTCACGAGAAAAGAAGCGGAGCATCTTGAACGCGGTGTGGACATAGGAGGCTTTGTCACATCGCCTTCGGAGGTACATCTCATCAAGCACGACAGGAATTCCACGCTTGCCGAGATCATCATCCACGAGGGTAAAAACAGGCAGGTCAGGCGGATGTTCGAAGCCATAGGGCATCCGGTGCAGGAACTTTGCCGCACGGGCCTTGGAAATCTCGTGATAGGAAAACTCGCAATCGGGCAGTGCAGGAAACTCAGCCCCGCCGAAGTCGACTATCTTAAAAGGGTATAATGAATATGGATTATAACAGAATAAAAAAATGCGATAGCTGCGGAGCGGAGATTCCATGGGATGCGGTTTACTGCGATGTGTGCGGTACGCCGGTTGCAAAGAAGGTCCGGAAGGACAGTGATGAAGAGGAAGGCAGATTCAGAAGACCCAAGACATTTAAGGAGTTCATGTCGCTGGTCGGAATGTGCCTGGTTATGATTGTTGGTTTACTCATTCTCATCGGAGTGATCAGCGGATATGCGAGCGAGCTGAGGTACAGAGAGTACGAAAGAAGAATGGATCTCAGCGACTGGGAGGTGACCGTCACCGAGGAAGAGTGTCAAAAGGTCAAGATCGACATGACATATGATGAGGTCAAAGAAGCAATCGGCGGTGACGGTAAATTAATCGAGGATGAGAAGTACTGGATTACATACAGATGGCCGGGCGAATACTACGTGGACAGTCATGCAGGTTATCTTGAAGTCGAGTTCGACAAGCACACATACGGAGAGCTCAAGGGCAGTGATCCGAGTGCGGAGAGCATAACAGAACACGAAATAATGGGCGGAAAGGAAGCGTCCGAAACCATCAAGCTCATTAATGACAGCAGATATTCGGAGATTGAAACGGAGTATGTGACGAGAGCACAGCTCATGCAGCTCAGGCAGGGCATGACATACGAGGAGGCATGCGAAGTCCTCGGAACTGAGGGAAAGCTCTACAGATCCTACAGCCACACGACAAAGAGCCGTACGGATTTATATGCAGAATATGTATGGAAATGCAAATACGGCGACAGGGATGATTATTACAGCCAGACCTTTGAGGACGGCATATTGAAGGAGCTTCGGGACTGGAAATTCGAATATGTAGATTAGAGGGACTGCAAAATGAAATGCGTGCACTGCGGAACAAAACTGAGAAATGAATCAAACTTCTGTCTGAAATGCGGAGCGCCGGTCAACGCCATGGAGTGCTATATCAAGGAGATGACGGAGAGCGGACGAGTTCTCAGCAGAAAGACGGATAAGGAAAGCCTGGAACACATCAAAGAGCTGACAGGAAAAATATTTGAGCGGACACATCTCAATCCGGATCTGAAATACGAGGTCAGGGCTTTCTTTGAGGCTTATCTGCCCAAGATAACGAATGTGCTCAGCGGATACAAGGGTATAAAGGGACAGAAGGACGAAGACGGCCGGATGAAGGATCTGAGGGATGATCTGACCGATGTCCTGAATACAACGGAACGCGCTTTTGAGCTGATGTATACGGAGCTCTGCGACAACGACATCATGGAGCTCAAGATCAACATTGAGGCTCTGAAAGCGCAGATTTCCAGAGACGGGCTTCTGGATTCAGACTTTGTAATAAAAGAATGACGGAATTGGCAACGGATAGTTGCCAAGCTCAACATGAAATATCTAAACCCAAAATAATGCGAAAAAAAGATGCATAAGTTGTTTGAAAAAGACAACATATGCATCTTTTGATTTAAAACTCCTTATTACGGCAGCACCGTATAATCCGGAGGAAGCCTTATTCGCCGAGGTAGGCGGCCTGGACGCGCTCGTCGTTGAGCAGCGCTTTTCCGGGGCCTGCCATGGTGATTACGCCGGTCTCGAGGACGTAGGCGTAGTCCGAGATATCAAGGGCGGCTTTGGCGTTCTGCTCGATGAGCAGGATGTTGACGCCGTCTTCTCTTATCTTCTGGATGCAGGCGAATATGTCCTTGATTACGAGCGGCGCGAGTCCAAGCGATGGCTCGTCCAGCATCAGGAGCTTGGGCTTGGACATCAGTGCACGCGCTACCGCGAGCATCTGCTGCTCTCCTCCGGAGAGCGTCGCGCCGAGCTGCCATGTCCTGCCTGCGATTCTGGGAAAGAGCTCATATACCCAGTCCCTGTCCCGCTTGATCTGTTCCTTATCCTTCCTAAGATAAGCTCCCGCTGCGATGTTCTCATCAACCGTCAGGTCGGGGAAGATGCGCCTGCCCTCGGGGCAGAGAATAATGCCCTCCGATACGACGTCCTTGGTCTTGAATGATGTGATTTCGGTATCATCCCAGTATACGTGTCCGCCTGATTTGGGCACCAGGCTCATTATCGCTTTAAGTGTGGTGGACTTGCCCGCACCGTTAGCACCGATGAGCGAAATAATCTTTCCGTCCGGCACGTCTATGTTGACTCCTCTGAGGGCGTGAATTCCGCCGTAATGAACGTCCAAGTCTCTTATAGCCAGCATTATTCATCACCTCCCAGATAAGCTTCGATAACGGCAGGATTGGCCTGAATCTCGGCAGCTGTGCCGTCGGCTATCTGCCCGCCGTAGTTGAGTACGTAAATGTGCTCGCATATGCCCATGATAACCTGCATGTGGTGTTCGATCATTAGTATGGAGAGGTCGAACTCATCTCGTATACGCCCGATGAATTTCATCAGATCATCCGATTCCTGAGGGTTCATGCCTGCGGCCGGCTCGTCCAGCAGCAGTATGGACGGATGGGTTGCGAGGGCTCTTGCTATTTCAAGATGCCTTTGTTTTCCGTAAGGAAGGGAAGTCGAGAGGTCGTCTCTGTTTTCATAGAGATCGAGCTTTTTGAGAAGCTCGAGAGCCTCTGCTCTCATGGCCTTTTCTTCCTCGCGGGCTTTTTTGCTTCTGAATGTCGCGCCGAACACAGACTCCGTCTGGTTCATGTGCATGGCAACCATTACGTTTTCGAGTACCGTCATGCCCTTGAAGAGTCGGATGTTCTGGAAGGTACGGGCAACGCCGAGCTTGGTCACTTTATCCGGAAGCATGGTCAGAGCCCTGGTGTATTTACCCTGGTTCTTTCCTGCATATTCTTCTTTCATCTTACCCTGCGGGTGGTTTTCGATGACGACCTCGCCGTTTATCTCAACGGATCCGTTGGTCGGCTCATACACACCCGTGATGCAGTTGAAAGCTGTGGTCTTACCGGCACCGTTAGGTCCGATGAGTCCTACTATCTCATTTTTATGAACTACGAGGTTGAGGTTGTCAACCGCAACGACTCCGCCGAACTGCATGGTTATGTCGGAGAGCCTGAGTACGACTTCTCTGTTTTCCTTTTTAGCCATACTATTTACCCTCCTTTCCGAATACCATCACTTCATCGCTTACGGGAAGCGGTGTATAGAGGGCTTCACCCGAAGCGCGTCTGGTTTCTCCTGCAGCCTTGTCCTCTTTGGCTTTGGCTTTGGCGGCAGCCTTGCGTGCGCGGGCTTCTTTTTTGCTCTCTGCTTTCGCCTTGCGCTTTGCAGGCCATGCCTTTATATTGGCCGGGAGATTCTTCCACCATCTGATGAAGCCGTCCCAGCTGAATTCGCGGTCTCCCATGATGCCCTGTGCATAGAAGAGCACGATGAGCATGATGATGATGGCGAAGACAACCTTACGGAAACCCGGTCTCATCAGGTTCGAGGTAATACCCAGCCATTTGCCTGAATCGAGTCCTCTCAGCCACCACTCCGATGTGGCGATAAAGAGGAAGGCTCCGATGATGGATCCTGTAATCGATCCGATGCCTCCGATTACAACTATGAGGAGAATCTCGTATGTCATAACCGTATTGAACGGCATGGCGTTGATTGTTGTCTGGAACATGGCCAGGAGCGCTCCCGAAATACCCGCAAAGAATGAGGATATAACAAAGGACAACTCTTTGTGTTTAAAGAGGTTGATACCCATGGCCTCCGCCGCAATTTCGTCGTCGCGTATCGCACGGAATGCGCGGCCGTATGTCGAGTTGATAAGGAGCACTATGATCGCAATGCATATGCCTGCAACCACGACAGGGAATATGGCATTGCCGTAAGTGGTGTACTTACGGAGCACGTTCGAGCCGTTCGTGATGGGGCCGAGCGAGTTCCACTGGAAGAAGGCCCTCAGTATCTCGGCAAATCCGAGAGTCGCGATTGCGAGGTAGTCGGATTTGAGCCTGAGAACGGGGATGCCTATCAGGGCAGCGACGGCCGCCACGATGAGGCCTGCTCCTATCATCGGTATGAACATTCCGAGGTAGTGTCCGAATACTCCGAGCTTGCCCTCGAGGATTTCAACTACGGACCACTGAATAAGTCCGCCTTCGAAGTACTGATATACAGCCTCGTGGGATTTGCCCGGGATCGTGAATATTGCATATGTGTATGCTCCGATGAGCATAAAGCCCGCCTGACCGAGTGAGAATAGTCCGGTAAAGCCGTTGAGCAGGTTCATGGACGCTGCAACGAGTGCGAATATGGAGCCTTTCTCGACTACGGTTATGAGCATCTTCCAGCTCGAGCTTGCGGGTATCAGGTTGTCTCCGATATATACAAGCACGAGGAAGAGGGCGATGCATGCCACCGACAGGACGGCTTTGGTCTTGCTGTTTAATGTCTTTCCCATGGCGCCCTCCTATACCTTGTCGATGTTCTTCTCTCCGAAAAGTCCCGTAGGCTTGACCATCAGGATGATGATGAGAAGAACGAAAGTGAATGCATCCGAAAAGTTGGTCCAGCCGACTCCCTTGATGAGGTTTTCGGCTATACCTATTACAAATGCTCCGACCACTGCGCCCGGAACCGATCCGATGCCGCCGAATACCGCAGCAACGAAGGCCTTGAGGCCCGGCATTGCGCCTGACATGGGCTGGATGCCGGTGTAGTTGGAGAAGTAGAGGACAGAGCCGATGGCGGCAAGTGCGCAGCCTATTACGAATGTAACCGTAATGACCCTGTCTATATCGATGCCCATCAGAGAGGATGTCTCAAAGTCACGCGAAACCGCTCTCATGGCCATACCGATCTTGGTATGTTTGATGAGCATGACGAGCAGGAACACCAGCACGATTGTGAGAACCGGTGTGACCAGGGTAACCATCTTGGTCGATGCCGAACCGATTGTGACGGTGCGCTGAAGCCAGCTGATGGTAGGGTAGGTCTTGGTGAGTCCGCCCGTAATGTACAATGCGAAGTTCTGCAGGAGATAAGACACTCCGATGGCGGAGATCATTATCGACATACGCGGCGCCGAGCGAAGAGGTCTGTATGCGACTTTTTCGATTGTGGTGCCGAGCACTATTGCAAATACTATTACCAGAATTACGCTGAGCCACAGAGGGAGGATGGTGACGAGGTAGACCATGATAAGTCCCGACCACATGAACACATCTCCGTGGGCGAAGTTAATGAGCCTGAGAATACCATAAACCATGGTGTATCCGATGGCTATCAATGCGTATTGTCCGCCTACTGCAATTCCTGCAAGTATGTACGGAAGCCAGGTTTGTATAAATCCCATAATTTAAATCCCCTACTGAGTCTTGACTGATGAAGTGGTATAAAATTGCGGGAAGCCTTCGCGGCTTCCCGCAGTTGAATTCATATTATCCGCCTGCTGCGGTTCCTGCAAGTATGTGTGAATTGTTACTCTGCAGCCTGCTTCTTAACGAATTCCCATGTACCGCTTTCGGTGTTGCACTTTTTGACGAATGCCTCTGTCTTGTTGGCATCACCTGTCTCGTTGAAGGATACGTCTCCGCAAACGAGGCCGGATACCTGAAGGTCAGGCAGTGCGGCGAGCACATCACCTGCATCCTTGGAGCCTGCAGCCTTGAGTGCTTCGAGTGCCACGAAGTATGCGTCATAACCCATCGCGGTTACAGCAGCGATTTCTGTATTGCCGCCGTTGTTTGTCATGGCTTCGGAGTTCTCTTCCATCCATTTCTTGATGCCGCTGTCGAAGTCTGCGTTACCGCCCTCCTGGTAGAAAGTTGTGACTGTGATGTCTACTTTCTTACCCTTTGCTGCCTCGGTGATTACGTTGGAATCCCATGTGTCACCTGCAAGAATAGGCATACCGAGGGACTGAGCCTCTGCCTGGTCGATGATGAGTGCGGCAGCCTCTGTGGATACAGGGCTGAAGAACACATCGCAGCCGTTCTTCTTTGCATTTGCAACATATGATGTGAAGTCTGAGTTCTTATCCGGGAACTGCTCCTCAACAACCTCTCCGCCGAGACCCTTGAATGCCTCGATGAAGTAGTTTACAAGACCCTTGGAGTAGTCATCGCCCTGCTTGGAGAGGCAGTAAGCTTTCTTCATGCCGTTCTCCCATGCATAGTTGGCAAGTACCGTTCCCTGGAAAGGATCGAGGAAGCAGATTCTGAAATACTGCTCGCAGTCTGCCGTTACCTGCGGGTTTGTGCATGTAACGCCGATGGCAGGCATTCCTGCATCTGCGAATACATCCGCTGCAGCGATTGATACTGCTGAACCATATGATCCGAGTACGATGGATACGTTCTGAGATACGAGGTTCTGTGCAGCTGTAACGGCCTTGGAGTTGTCTGACTCGTTGTCTACGATGGTGAGCTCGACGTTGTACTCTGTGTCGCCGATTGTTACCGTAGGCTGAACGAAGTTAGCGTACTGAATTCCGAGTGTTTCTTGTTTGCCGCCTGCGCCGTTGTCTCCGGATGCCGGCTCAAATACACCGATTTTGATGACGTTGTCACCGCTGCCGGAATCTGATCCGCCGCCACCGCATGCTGCGAGTGACATCATGACGAGCAGGAGCGTAAGCATAAGTGCTAAAAACTTCTTCATATCGTTTCCTCCCCATAACATACTATTTAGATTAAATGCCGCACCATCGAAGAGTTGCAGCTACTTGCAAAAATTATACAAATTTAGAAGCTAAAATACAAGCAAATTGAGGTATCTGAGACTTATCAATCTGTTAAATTTTCAACTATTTGACGATTCCGGACAGGATGTCCTGACCGCGGCTCTTGTCGATATATGTGCGTATAATGTCAACAGCTCCGTCGATGCCCGTCCTGCTCGTGTTTATCAGAAGGTCATACACATCGCGTTCACCCCATTTGTTATCGGTGTAGAACTCATAGTAGCGGCGTCTTTGCTTGTCTTTCTGCTTGATCTTTTTCGTCATTTCCGCCTCGTCAAGCGGATGCTCTTTCTCGTTGACTACTTCGAGTTCGAGCTTTCTCCTGAGCCTCTCCTCGAGAGGGGCGAATATGAAAATGCTGACGTGCTCCTCGTCCTCCAGTATATAGTCCGCGGCGCGTCCGACTATCACGCAGCTCTCCTGTGATGCGATGTCCCTGATGATGCTGAACTGCTCCTCCTGGATTCTGGCATAAGGGAGGGACTGGAATGTATCAACGCTCGAGATGAGTGAGGCTATGGAAAAATCCGGGGCCTTTTCATCATTCTCCTTGACATATTCCTCGACGTAGCCGGTGCCCGATGCGGCGCGCTCGATGAGCTCCTCATCGAAGAACTTGATGCCGAGCTGCTCTGCAAGCCTCTTTCCGACCTCATGTCCGCCGCTTCCGTACTCACGGTCAATTGTTATTATCAGTTTGTGATCCATTATGGCTCTCCTTTTCTATTTCGCTTACGAATGATTCGAGTTCTTTCATATCAGCGAACATGGCCCTTGCATTGTCAGGCCTGCCGCCGCCTTTGCCTCCGAACTTCGGTGCATGCTCCTTTACGAGATCTCCGCACTTCCTGTTCTCATCCGATGAGAGCAGTAGGCAGGTTGATGTTTCCGGATTTATCATGATGAGCAAAAGCCCTTCTTTCGCATGAATGACATCAAAGCCCATCTTGAGCATCTCGTCGGTGCCGAGCACTCCGGATGTGTATTTGTACGTGCTCGTTCCCGTGTCTTTTATCTCTTCCATTATAATACTTTTTTCGGCATCCTTGACATAATCCGCAAGGTCTGAGAGACGTGATCTCAGAGCGGCTGTCTGCTCTGCTTCAGCCGACATGCGTGACGGCACGTCCTTCGGGCTGCATGAGTAGCCGGCGGCTATATCCCTTAACATATGAGCCTCGCCAGTCAGGCGGTCCCAGGCATTTGCCCCGCAGTCGAAGTAGATGCGGTTCATGCCCTTGTTTGATTCGCATTTATATATCGCCAGAAGACCGACCTCGGAGGAGCGGGAGGGGTGGACGCCGCAGCATGCTATGCAGTCATATGGATCGTCAAGGTCTCCGACGCTCACAACCGATACCTTCCCGTCGTGTGGGACTTTCTTTCTGACCGGTCTGATAAGGGACTCCTCGTATGTGTCAAACCACTCTGTTGTGACAGCAAGGTCAGACCAGATGGCTTCGTTGACCGTCCTCTCTGCGAGGTCGAGCTCATCCTCTGTCAGCATGCGCCCGTCGAGATCTATATCAATGGTCACGTAGTCCTCTCCGATGTGAAAGCCTTTGTTGATTCCGCCAAAGAGGCTGTCCATGGTGCCTGACAGCATGTGTTCGCCGAGGTGGCGCTGCATGTTCCTGAATCTGAAGTCGTAGTCTATGGCGAGCTCCACTTCGTCACCCTCGTGGAAGGTTCCTTCGGCTGCATCCGTCTCGTGCCACACATCGCTTTCGATGGATTCATCCGATGCATGGAGAACCTCGTAAAGGGTGCCGCCGAGGCTGACCGTGCCGGTGTCCGACGGCTGGCCGCCGCCCTCCGGGTAGAATACGGATTCGCTGCATGCGATGACGTCTTTTCCGTCTTTGCATCTCACGGCAGTTACTTTTGCAGTGCATGAATCTGCGTACTGATCTTCTCTGTAAATCCTCTTTGTCGTCATTTTTCAGGCCTTTCAAAAGATAATTATATTGGTAAAAAATATGTTTCACGCGTTTCACGAAATCGAACAAAATTCAATCGGAAATATTGCTTCAAAAACTGTGGATAAATATCATTGACAGTTTTGTGAAATCGTTTCAAGCGTTGAAATAACTGAGCTTGCTTGGAAAAAGTTTTCCACATGGATAAGTGGATAAAAATGTATACGATTTTTGAAATCCTTGTGGATAAACGCGCCTTTTTCGTAAATTCAGCCACTTTCGTTTTGTTGAAAAAAATACTTTCAAAAAAGAACAAGCGGTAAATTCAAAATTAATTATGTATTAAAGAAAAATCATTATGTATTTATCAATCCGGTTCAATCAGATCGTCGAACAGGACGCCCGGCGTATGACACAGGGTGTGGAAGACAGGGCTGTCCAGGCGGTATCTTCCTTTAATTGAGAGATACGGCGAGTATATGGAGAAGACCGCCGCATCATCCAGCATGGATATGCGTGAGAGGTCATGGCTCATGAGTATGAGCTCCCCGCCTATTGTCAGAAGGGCATATCCGTATACATCGTCTCCAAGCCTGTACTCTGATTTCTCAACATGGGCATTGCTCTGATTATATATGGTATAGACCCAGCCGTTCTCACACGCTTTTTGTTCGGCCCTGGCCAGCTGGCTTATGTGCCTTGCGTCAAAGCCGTTAAGCATATTGTCGTGGCAGGAGAAAACCGTTATGTATTCCGGCTGAACTATCTGCATGGCACTCTCATATGCGGACATATGTGTCATGCTGCCTATGTCGAGGCCTGTCACTATTGCATCGCGGCTGGTCCTGCCGCCGTCAAGCCAGATGTTGAGCGATGTGTGGTAGTAGCCGTTTTTGGCCAGAGTGGTGAGCCTGCAGGAGTACATCCTGAGCTTGTCAGCTGCTCTTGGATTATCCTTTTTCGAAAGTCTCGTGATTGAATTACGCATCAGGGTCTGGACCCCGTGCTGTGCCAGCATCGAGCCGCGCAGCTCCTCTTCGCTCAGGTCCGAAAGATAAGCGGCTGCTTCGAAGTCCCGGTCTGCAAGCCTCATCAGAAAGTAATTGATGGTGGCATACTGCCCGAGGTTATGTGCCGATACGCTTTCGATGGCCTCAAGGGAAGAGCATGCATCCCCTGTGATACCGCGTTCCTCCAGGGCCTCTTTCATAAGTGCGAGCCTTCTTAAAGCATAACATCTGAAGCGGATGTTTTCCTCGCTGTCGTACTCCCTGGGCCTTCCTTCCTCCGCGAGCGGAAGTGCGGATTCTATAAGGCGGAGCATGCAGGCCGTGCTGATATTTATCGGAGCCTCGCCGATGACATTGATGAAGTTGTTCCAGCGGGTTTTTACAGCCTCTTTGGACTCTGCATAATTATCGTTTCCTGGTATGCACTCAAATTCAAGATACTCATCGATTCCGTACTCCGAATAGTCGAGGTGCAGGATCTGGTGGTATCTGCTGCTCGCATCGCCTGGTTTGTACCAGGTGATTTTGAGTGCCACGACGCCCATGAGACGCGATGTGGTGGCGCGGCATGATGCGAGTTCGTATTCCCTGAAGTGATTGTAGAGGGAGGATTGCCTGCCCTCGATTACTTTTAATTCCATACCGCACTATTTTACCATATGATATCCGTTGTTCTCAAAATGATTGCCTGAAGTTATTGACATCAAACAGATGAACTATATAATTAAGTCATCCTTATTAAGAGCGAGGGAGGGAATGGGCCCTTTGAACTCGCGGCAACCTCACCAGGAGGTGAAGGTGCCAAATCCCACGGAGCTCGCCGGGCTCCGGCAGATGAGGACGACATGTTCTCTCTGTGCGCGGCACGGAGATTTTTTTATGCAGATAACAGAGATAGGAGAAGACAGTAATAATGAAGAGACTATTCACTTCTGAGTCGGTAACGGAAGGACACCCGGATAAAATCTGTGACCAGGTGTCGGATGCGGTACTTGACGCAATACTGGAGCAGGATCCTGCGGCATATGTGGCATGCGAGTGTGCGACCAAGACGGGCTTTTTCATGATATTCGGAGAGGCATCCGGAAACTTTAATGTGGACTACGAGGCCATAGCCCGCAAAGTCATATGCGATATAGGCTATGACAGGGACGAGGTCTGCTTCAACGGCAACACCTGCGAGATCATGGTTCGCATGGAGGAACAGTCCGCGGACATAGCCATGGGAGTCAAAGAGTCATATGAGAGGAAATCCGGAAAGGAATCGGATGAGGACGCGCTGATTGGTGCAGGAGACCAGGGCATGATGTTCGGCTATGCCTGCACGGAGACAGAGGAGCTTATGCCCATGTCATCCAAGCTTGCCCATGTGATGGCCATGAGACTTGCCGAGGTCAGAAAGAACGGAACGCTTCCGTATCTCGGACCGGACGGAAAGACACAGATTACGGTCGAATACGAAGATGACAGGATTACAAGGATACATACCATCGTGGTTTCCACCCAGCACAGCGCGGATGTGAGCCTGGAGCAGGTGAGAAAGGACATGGTTGAGCATGTGATTACGCCGGTGGTTCCGGCGGATCTCATCGACGAGGATACCATAATATATGTAAATCCGACCGGCAGATTCGTAATCGGAGGCCCCATGGGAGACTCCGGCCTTACGGGACGCAAGATCATCGTTGACACATACGGTGGCCACTCGTCGCACGGCGGCGGGGCGTTCTCGGGCAAGGACCCGACCAAGGTGGACAGGTCAGGCGCATACATGGCCAGGTACATAGCAAAGAACATAGTCGCTGCGGGAATTGCCACTGAGTGCGAGGTGCAGCTCGCATATGCGATAGGTGTTGCAGAGCCTGTGTCGGTTTGCGTAGATACATTCGGAACCGGCAAACTCGACAGCGAGCAGATCGCAAGCCTCATAGTGGATAATTTCGATATGAGACCGGCAGCGATAATCAGAAAGCTCGAGCTCAGAAAGCCTCAGTACAGAAAGCTCGCTGCTTACGGACACATGGGCAGAACTGTCCTCGGAGCCAGGTGGGAAGACACCGACATGGCAGAGGTTCTGAGAAAAGCGGCCGGCTGCAATTAAGGAGATAAAATGTCACATTTTGAAAAGGTAAGTTTTGAGCAGTGGAAGAAAGACTGCGGGGTAAAAGGACTTCCCGACAGTGAGCTCAGAGAATGGTATGAGAATATAAAGATGCCGAGGCAGGCTACTGCGGGTTCGGCAGGCCTTGATTTCTTCATGCCTTTTAACCTGAACTTCGAGTCGGGGAGCAAATTCAAGATCGCAACGGGAGTGCGCTGGGTGGCTGACGGAGCAAATGACAGGGTGCTTCTCATAGTCCCGAGGAGCGGGCTTGGATTCAAGTACGGAATCAAACTGCCAAACACCATCGGCGTTATAGATGCAGACTATGCCGAGGCCGAAAACGAGGGGCATATACTGGTGGCTCTTGAGAATCCCTCGGCCGAGAACATACAGCTGCCCGAAGGCAAACCCTTTGTGCAGGGAATTATAGTAAAATATGAAGTGCCGGAGGGAGCGGGTTCTGAGGATGCCAGGACCGGAGGGTTCGGCAGTACAGATAAACAGAATGGAAAACAGGAACTATGATGTCGTAATAGTCGGCGGCGGGGCTTCGGGCCTGGCTGCAGCGGTGGAGCTCGGAATGAGCTCCCCTGATCTTTCGGTGCTGGTAATCGAAAAGATGAACGAACCCGGCCGGAAGATCAGAGCCACCGGAAGTGGCCGCTGCAACATCACAAACACAAAAGCCGCCGGATACAATCGCATCATGGAATTCTTTACCGGTATAGGACTTGTGACCAGGACTTATGAAAACGGCCTGGTCTATCCATATTCCGAGTCCGCAGCCGACGTGGCGGAGCTCCTTATCGCAAGGGCAGAAAGCCTCGGCGTACAGCTTTGCTGCGGAGAAGAAGTCACCGCGGTCAGAAAAAGGGTAGATGAAGAGGATGTGCCCCGTTTTGAAATCGAATCGAATTACAAGGACGTCAAAGGTGAACACCGGGTAATCACGGAAGCAGCTTATGTGATTCTCTCCTGCGGAGGCAAGGCCGGTCCGACCTACGGCACCACGGGAGACGGCTACAGACTGGCAAGAGAACTCGGCCACAGCGTGGTGACGCCGGTCCCCGTTCTGACAGGCATAGAATGCGAGGAATGGGATGATCGCGCGGAGCCTTCGGCTCTTATACTTGCGGGCACGAGGACGCAGGCCGTAGCATCACTGTACAAGGACAATAAAAACCCGGTTTTTAAGGAAGCGGGCGAAGTTCAGTTCACCAGATACGGGCTGTCCGGCATATGCGTGTTCAACATGACGGGACACATGAGATATGACAGGAACAAGGGAGAGAGCCTCCGGGATTTCTCAATTAGAATAAATCTGTTCCCGGAAGGACGTTTTTCAGATTATATAGAATCAGTTCAGAGAGGCAGGTTTTCGGATATCAGCGTGAGGGATATGCTCTGCACGGTGCTGAAGGAAAAGCTTGCGGATTATGTGACGGAGAGGTTTTCATCGCTTTTGGATGAGGGTACGAAGGAGACCGGTCCGGACGGAAACGGAAACAAGGCTGTAAAGGATCTCAGCACGAACGAAATCAAAACGATATGCGATATTGTGCATGGCCTTGAGTTCCGACCTGTAAAACTTCGCGGCTGGAAGGATGCACAGGCTACAGCCGGGGGCGTAAGCCTTGAAGAAATCGATGAAGTCACTGCGGAGTCGAAGATCGCTCCCGGGCTTTATATCACGGGTGAGCTGGCCGACAGGGATTATCCCTGCGGAGGATTTAACCTCAGTAACGCATGGCTCACGGGACTTGCCGCAGCGGATGATATCGCATCAAAGGGATAATGAAATACAGACTGAGCCAGATAAAAACAGATACGGATGTGCCTGTGGATAAACTGCCCGCTCTGATTGCAGGCAAGGTCGGCATCTCCGAGCAGGATATCTCGGAGCACGAGCTGAGGCGCAAATCCATAGATTCAAGAAAGAAGCCGCATATACAATTTGTATATACGGCCGATTTTGTTACGGACAAAAAACTGAATCTCAAAAGAATCAGAAATCTCAGCACGGTGGATGAAGACATTGAGATAACGGCGAAGCCCGGAAGCGAAGCGCTGCGAGGCAGGCCGGTTGTCGTGGGAGCAGGCCCTGCGGGGCTCTTTGCCGCCATGGAGCTCGCATCATACGGATACAGGCCGCTTCTCATAGAGCGGGGACCTGCGATGGATGAGAGAATCGCTGCCGTTGAAAGGTTCAGAAAAGACAGGGTGCTCGATCCCGAGGCCAATATGCTGTTTGGCGAAGGAGGAGCGGGGACATTCTCAGACGGCAAACTCACGACCGGCATCAAGGACGGGCTCATCCGCAGAGTGCTACGCGAGTTTACGGATGCGGGTGCGGGTGATGAGATAATGTATCTCGCAAAGCCGCATATAGGGACGGATGTGCTGAGGACGGTCATAGTCAACATAAGAAAGAAGATAGAAGGGCTCGGAGGGGAGATAAGATTCAATACCCGCCTTGAGTCGTTTGTAATCGATGATAATAATCTCATCGGAATCAGAACGCGCAACCTGAGGACCGGTACAGAGGACCGGATAGATACGAATGCGCTCGTGCTTGCAATCGGGCACAGCGCAAGGGACAGCTTTGAGATGATAAAGAACTCCGGGGCATCCATGGAGCCAAAAGCGTTCTCAATCGGAGTGCGCATGGAGCATCCGCAGAGCCTCATCGACACAGCGCAGTACGGAGAGGAGAATCTCGGCAAACTCCCGCCGGCGGACTACAAGATTAATTACAAGGCCTCGAACGGACGCGGCGTATATTCATTTTGCATGTGTCCGGGAGGCGAGGTCGTGGTGTGCAGCACAAAGGACGGAGAGCTCTGCGTAAACGGCATGAGCAGCAGGCGCCGCGACTCGGGCCGCGCAAACAGCGGCATACTCTGCGATGTAAGAATTTCGGACTTCGGCGCAGAGGATGTGCTTGCGGGCGTGAGATTCCAGGAGAAATATGAAAAGCTCGCATTTGAAAACGGCGGGGGAGGCTTCACTGCGCCTTCGTGCAGCATGCGGGATTTACTCGAAAAAAGCGAAGCATCGGAGTGCGTCACAACATCGCTTCCGGAATTTGCGGCAGATGCGATCAGAGAGGCGGTTCCTGAGTTTGCCCGCAGGATAAAGGGCTATGACAGCCCGGACGCGAGGGTGATTGCAGCCGAGACAAGGAGCTCGTCTCCGGTCAGGATACTCAGGGATGAAGAGGGCATGAGCAATATAAGAGGGATATACCCCTGCGGGGAGGGCGCCGGATATGCGGGCGGCATCACATCAGCTGCCTGCGACGGAATAAGAACAGCGCATCACATCATCGAAAAATTTGCGGTAATTGCCGGGGACTGTGGAAAAACAGGTGCTAAATAGCGTAAAATATATGTGTATGCATATACGAAATACAGAATATACAAACAGAGATGAAGTCAGACAGAAAGAACACAAAAGAAACAAACATCAGGGATAAATACAAAAGAAATAAATGGTATACCTACGCAGTCGCAGGGTGCATTGTCGTGGCCTTTTATGTGTTGCTCACACATATCGGGACGGTAGTCGGCGGTCTTACAACTTTCATCGGATACTTCAAAGTGGTTCTGATGGGCTGCGTGCTGGCGTACATAATGAACCCTCTGGCCAAGATGCTCTATTACAGGGTTTTTAAAGTGATTAAGCAGGAGACTCTTCGCTGGACGATTTCGATTGCGGTCACGGTGATTATCGTGCTGCTCGTCATCGGATTCCTTCTCGGGACTCTCATACCGCAGATCATGGACAGCGTGGTCATGCTGGTCAGCAATATGGATGCCTATCTTGCATCCCTCAAAAAGCTGCTTGAGACATGGGGCCTGGGCAGGAGCATAGACCTTGATAAACTGATGAGTTCATCCGGCATAGTAGTCCAGAAGCTGCAGGACTTCATGAACAAAAATGCCAATCGCCTGGTCAATACGGCTGCGGCAGCCGGAAGCGGGGTGCTCACATGGCTGATCGCATTCATCCTTTCCATTTATATGCTGGCAGCCAAAGACAGGCTCAAAGGCGGCATAAAACACCTGCTGAGCACGCTCATGCCTAAGAAATACTTCAACAAGACCCTGAAGTTTTTCTCTCGCTGCGACGTGATACTCGTAAGATACATCGTTTCGAGCCTGCTTGATGCGGCTATAGTCGGAATAATAAACGCGGTATTCATGAGTCTGATGGGAATGCAGTACGTGGGCCTCATATCCGTAATCGTGGCTCTGACCAATCTGATTCCGACCTTCGGACCTTTTATCGGAGGGGCAATCGGAGCGTTCATACTCGTGCTGTTCAAGCCCTGGCATGCTCTGTTCTTCCTGCTGTTTACGCTGGTGCTCCAGTTCCTGGACGGATACATAATAAAACCGAAACTGTTCGGAAACACCCTCGGTGTATCGGGGCTTCTGATACTCGTTTCGGTTCTGGTCTGCGGCAATATTGCGGGCGTTGTGGGAATTCTCATCTCCATACCGCTTGCTGCAATACTTAATTTCATATATCTCGATGTGCTGCTCCCGTATCTTGAAAGGAGGGCAGCAAAGAGGGAGGCTGCCGAGGCCTAAAGTCCCATGGACTCTCTGATGCCGTAAAGCCCGGCGGGCTTATCTGCCATCCAGATGCAAGCATCGACTGCTCCTTTGGCGCAGCCCTTCCAGTTCAGGCAGTGATGGGTAATCTCGAGTCTCTCTCCCTCACCGAAGAAATATACGGTATGACTTGATGGCGTGTCACCTCCGCGCAGTGCGTGGAAGGTGACTTTTCCTTTTTCGCGGGGATTTCTTCCGAGCGGCCTGCCGTATACGGCATCAGAGACAAGGTCTCTGCCGACCGCTTCGCCCATGGACTCGATAAGCTCGCGGGCGGTGCCGCTCGG
>ONJG01000037.1 GCA_900318105.1 uncultured Eubacteriales bacterium | reverse complement strand
GGCGCGCACATGCACATGCCCATCATTCCCATTTCCATCATCATGTTTTTCTTAGCCATGTGAATGTGCTCCTTTCATAGAATAAAGCCGAGCTATCAGCTCATGGTCGATAATAACAGTCTTTCTGTGAGTTGTCAACTAAACTTTGAAAATTTTTTGTTTGTTTTTACAAAAGAGCATGATGCAGTCTATTATCTTTTGTCGAATACCCCAAACAGATCTTTCTACGCTTCCTTTTTTTCCGTCAGGAAATTGTAGATGTCCTCCATGCTTTTCTTACCCTTGAATGCATGCAGCGGCAAAGGCATTATCATGGTGTCATTCATCCAGACATATATGGAGTCCTCAGTCATATCCACCTGTTTGATATCCTTATAATTGAACGTCTGCACATCCTCTCCGGCCCTGGTCTCAAATGAGTCGTCTCCGAATGTGACTATATTCTCATCGGCATGCACCCTGTCTGCGCTGTTTTTATCCGCCTCTATGACTTTGTCCTGCTGCCTGAGGATGATCTTGTCTGCAAATACGCATCCGCCGATTCCGATCACCGCCGCAATTACATATACGAGCCTGGTGAAGTTCGGATCGACATGAAATACCGTAAACAGCAATGCGATTAGAATTCCCGACACAAGGTAGGTAATTCTCTGCCTTCTGACTATCTTCCTGCCGCTGTCCGTGTAGAGCACGCGGTATTTGCCGAACGCCTTGTAGTCATCGTCAGTCAGAGTGAATCTGATTTCTTTGTCATTCTTGTTTGCCATTGTCATCTCCCAATCTCTTTTGACTTCCGAGGCCCGGTCTCTCGCAGCCGGACCTTTTCGGACTTCTTTCCGTCGCTTGTGAATATTCTACCACAGACAGCCCTGAGGTTTCACTTTAGCGCTAAAATCTGTATAATAAAAAAGCTGAATTTTGAAAAGCAATTTACATTTATTATATAGGGGGAAACTCAGAAGGAGAAATATATGAGCACAGTTGCATTCATCGGAGCAGGGAGCTTCGGAACAGCGCTTTCCACAATCGTCGCAGCCAAGGGGTGCAGGATCAACATCTTTGATATCGACAAGGCGCACCTTGACCGCATGGAAGAGGCCATGGAAAACACCGACTACTTGCCCGGCGTAAAACTCGAAGGAGACTACCATTTCTATACAGACAACAAAGCAGCGCTTGAGTATGCCGACTACGTCGTGTTCTCACTGCCTGCCCAGATATTCAGAAAGGCCGCGACAGCTGCCGCTCCATTTATCAAAGACAGCGCATATATGATGAACATCGCAAAGGGCATCGAGCAAAAGAGTCTGCTCAGGATGTCCGAGGTTGCCGAGGAAGTCGGCCTCGACATGAACAGATACGTATGCATCTCGGGTCCGTCCCACGCTGAGGAGGTAGGTCTCGGAGTTCCGACGGTGGTATCGGTATCGTCAAGGAGCGAGGATGCTGCGCACGCAATCGCGGACCTCTTCTCGACGAGCAGATTCAGAATATATTTAAACGAAGATATGATGGGCATGGAGCTCGCAGGTTCAATCAAGAACGTAATGGCCGTTGGCTCCGGCATAATCGACGGACTCGGCTACGGAGACAACACCAGGGCTGCCATGATCACAAGGGCCATCACCGAGATGACCAGGCTCGGAGTCAAGATGGGCGCACGCCCTGAGACATTTGCCGGCCTCTCGGGCGTAGGTGACATGATAGTGACCTGCACTTCGATGCATTCGAGGAACTTCCGCTGCGGCCGCCTCATCGGTCAGGGCGTGGACCCGGAAGAAGCCAGAAAGCAGATCGGCATGGTTGTTGAGGGTATGTTTACGGCAGAGTCGGCCCACGACCTCGCTGCCCGCGAGGGAGTCGAGATGCCAATCGCCGAAGCCATCTACAACGTGATCAACGGCAATGTCAAAGTCGAGGATGCACTCGAATCCCTGATGGGCCGCCCGAGAAAATCCGAAATCTGATAAAAAAGAGCACCGCAAGGTGCTCTGGTTATGTGCCCGTAGCTCAATGGATAGAGTGGCGCCCTCCGAAGGCGTAGATGCGAGTTCGATCCTCGCCGGGCATACCAAAAAAGCAGACATCTGAGGCGATGTCTGCTTTTTTCGACTACATTTTTGAAAATTCGTATTTCGGATGATTGCAGTCAGATTTCAGATTTTTCTTGTCTTCCATCGTGCATACCTCCCGTATCACATTTTTTTCTTTCAATCTGCCCGATTATGATGGCGGCGAAGATGATGGCGCTGCCTATAATCTCACGGCCGCTCATGGCCTCATTCAGAATGAGCGCACCGAAGACAGCCGCAAAGACAGCCTCCGTGCTCATTATGAGCGCCGCCGTTGATGAGTCGGCATATTTCTGACCCATTATCTGTAGGGTGTAGCCACAAGCCGTCGGGAATATCGTCTGATAGAGTAGCAGCGGCATGCCGGACATAACGGCTTCGGGCGCAGGATGCTCCATAACCACGGCTATCGCGAGCCCGGCCACACCGCATATCAGAAACTGCAGCTGCGAAAGCGCCACGGCATTGTCCCTGTCGACAAATCTGTTAACCGTCACTATCTGCGCGGCAAATCCCGCCGCACTTGCAAGCGTCAGCCAGTCTCCTACCGTCGCTCCTCCGAGCCCCTCCTGCAGACTCATAACGGCAAAGCCCGCAAGGGCTATAACAACGCATGCGATGTTTTTCCTGCTCACGCTGTTTCCGAGCAGAATACTGAACACCGGAACGAGCACTATATAGAGCGAGGATATGAATCCTGACTTGCCTGCGCTCACGGTCACAAGTCCTATCTGCTGAGTCGCCGTTCCAAAGAGCAGGAAAAGACCGCAGAGCGCACCTGCGATTAGAAGCCTGTTTGTCCTGTAGGTTCGCTGCGCATAAGTGGCCTCTTTCTTCGAAAGATAGCCGCTCTTCCTGAGGCTGGATGCCGCAAGCGGAGTGAGCACGATTGCCGCCATTATCTGCCTGACGGCATTGAATGTCATGGGCGGCATGTAGTCATTGCCCTTTTTCTGCGCTATGAATCCCGTTCCCCATAGAATCGCGGTCAGAAGCAGTATTAAATTGCCTTTCGTTTTATCACTCATGCCCCGAAGTATAACACAGCCGGGTGCAAACCAAAAACTGCGCATTTTCTCTTGACTTCATGGATTGCCGCAATTATACTAATTTAGCGTGTGTCCTACGAAAGTGTCGCCGGATTCCGGTGACCGATAGAGGGCAACACGTTTGCCGAAGCAGGCCTTTTGGCCGGGAGCAGAGGCGCTAATAATTTATTACTAGTTATGCCGAAAACGAAACTGGTCAGTCGTCATG
The DNA here is from genome assembly GCA_900318105.1 of uncultured Eubacteriales bacterium. Taxonomy (GTDB): domain Bacteria; phylum Bacillota; class Clostridia; order Peptostreptococcales; family Anaerovoracaceae; genus Crickella. The sequence goes on along the minus strand of ONJG01000037.1, from coordinate 323 downwards.
ATATGTCGTCAGGACAAGTCTCCGAGTAGGCGGACCGAAAAAGTTCCGAGGTCCAAGCACGGGTACCCGCAGCGGACTCGCACCAAGCACCGAGGATCCAAGTAGGTAGAAAGGAAAGAGACATGAAGTCTTATATCGCAAAGCCATCGGATATCGACCGCAAGTGGTACGTTATCGATGCAGAAGGCAAGACTCTGGGTAAGCTCGCAGTTGAAGCAGCTTCTATCCTCAGAGGAAAGAAAAAGCCGACTTACACACCGCACATCGACACAGGCGACTACGTAGTTGTCATCAACGCTGAGAAGGTTGCCGTAAGCGGAAAG
>ONJG01000035.1 GCA_900318105.1 uncultured Eubacteriales bacterium | reverse complement strand
TAAGGCAGCTAACGCCGGCGGCGTTGCCTGCTCCTGCATCGAGATGGGCCAGAACGCAGGTCACACTGCATTCCAGCACCAGGCTGTATATGATCAGCTGCACACCATCATGAAGAACATCTACAGCGCTTGCGCCAAGGCAGGAGAAACCTACTACGGCGACAAGAACGCTCTCGTACCGGGCGCTAACATCGCAGGATTCGAGAGAGTTGCTGAGGCTATGATGGCTCAGGGTCTTGTATAAGAGACGATGACTCTTTAAGCGTAAAACGCAAAACAAACAGAAGAGACCGCAGATGCGGTCTCTTCTTTATATTGATTATGCTTAATTATTGGTACTGAAAAGGGTTAAAACTTCTTCTTGATTGTGAGGATGTTCTGTCCGTCCTTGTATTCATACTCAACATCATCCATCGTCTGCTTGGTAAGGAAAATCCCAAGACCTCCGATCTGTCTTTCCTGTGCGGAAAGCGTTACATCCGGGTCTTCCTTGGCCAGCGGATCATACGGTTTGCCGTGGTCGATAAAGGTGATGGATACTTTCAGCGGATCATCATCCACCTCAACCCTTACCTTGGCTCGTCCCACCTCAGGTGAATATGCATAGTTTGCGATGTTTACGTATATCTCCTCCACCGCAAGCTCTATCTGCATCTGCGTTTTCATCGGACAATCAAACTCTTCGAGTGCCCTGTTGACAAACCCGGTAACTGTATCAAGATTATCGATTGTTGCTTCAACATCCAGTTCGTTCATGGTAAAAGTCAATTTATCTGTCTTGTCTACAAGTTCAATGAGCATGTTCTTCCAGCAATCAATCTCAGCCCTGCCCTTTTCGCTTTCAAGTCCTTTTCTTCTGATGGACCTGCGTATAAGCCTGGTGTAGCCGAGGATTCTTGCTTTATCGAGGACCTCATTTATCTTGGCTTCATCCTCTGTGCCGAGATACTCTGCCATTACCTTGATCAGGAACTCCTGAGCTATGTCATAACTGAAGCCCTGGAAATCCTCTATTGCGTCATGGTCGAGTTCGAAGAATCCTTTGAACGCGTTGTATATGGACGCAAACTCAAGTATCGGATGACCCACCGCCAGTGTGTCCATGTCTATGAGCAATACCTCATCATTCTGAAGCTCGAGGTTTTTGGTGTGATAATCCCCGTGAATCATATGGTTGTCTTTGGGAATTGCTTCAACGAGCGACATGAGCTTTGAACCCGTTTCCTCCGGCAGATATTCCTGCAGGAACCCTACCCAGTCTATGGCAGTCTCTCTCATGTCGGGGAGCTTGCCCTCAGGTACCTCTGTGCCGTGAATGGTCTTGAGCATGTCCACATACTCTCTGACGCACCAGTCGAGTTTCTCAGGTTCATTTGCCAGAATCTTCGAAAATGACTTTGCATTCAGCAATTCGAACACCGAACCGTAACTGTCCCCGACCTTGACCACATCATACGAAATGGCAGTTGGAATTCCGAGCACCAGAGCCAGCCTCGCAACCTCTCTTTCGTGCTGAATTTCATCCAGAGCGTCCGCATTATTATAGACCTTTACGACGTTATCCTGGTCGATGCGGTAAATCGTTCCGTTGGCTCCGCGGCCTATTTCCTCGCAGCCTGTCACATCCACAACTCTGTATGCCTTTTCGACTGTGATCATCTGTGTGAATCCTGTCATATCCAGGATCTCATACACTTCGGAGCTGACCTCAGTGATGGTGAAATTCGGATAATTCTTTTTAAAGTGAAGCAGGATTCTGAGACCGGCGCTGGATATATATTCCAGTTTTGCGGCATTTAGAACCAGATAATCGGGTCTGGTGTCATCGATGATGGCCTGAATCTCTTCCTCTACATTATGAGCATTATTGGAATCAATCCTACCATCAAGATTAATGGTCAGCGTACCTTCTTTAAAATCGCTTCTCATTATATCCCTTCCTGTTATTTAACCCTGTCTTCGCCTACTCGATTGTAAGTATGTCTCCGAATCCCGTTACATCGAAAATTTCCATAACGATGTCGTTTACGTTGATGACTTTCATGCTTCCCTGCTGCATCATGGTCTTCTGTGCAGAAAGGAGTACTCTGAGTCCTGCAGATGAGATGTACTCAAGATCCTTGAAATCCATAACAAGCTCAGTGGCTCCGTCGATGGATTCCTTGATGGCACTCTCAAGTTCAGGTGAGGTTACTGTGTCCAGTCTTCCCTCAAGTGCGAAAGTCAGTTTTCCGTTGTCAATATCCTTTTTAATATTAAGCATTAAAGTTGCCTCCTTTGTTTTTATATACCACTGCTGACATTTTACTCCAAATGGTAAAAAAAGTCAGCATTTTACACTAAACTTCTATACTTTCTCCTGTGGCAAACAAGAACAGATATGCCGCATTGACATCAAGTCCGGTGCCCTTTGTGACGGCCTCGCTGTAGAGTTCAAGCTGTACCCTGTACTCCTTTCTGACACGCTCAAGCTCCTCCTCATGTCCCCTGTCCTTTCTGATATAGCCGGACTTGTAATCGACAAGCGTCATCTTTCCGTTTTCCTCAAAGCAGCAGTCTATAACACCCTGCACCAGGACTTCTCTTCCGAGCCTCTCTGTTTTAAGGGTAAATGCCTTTTCCTTATACAATTTTCCACGGGATGCGGCCTCAAGCGCACGCCTTCCGATGTCGCTTTTAAAGAACGCGCCCACTTTATCAAAATCAAGCTCTTTAAAGACATATTCGTCAATCGCATTGCTGTCCCTCAGCTGCCCGGCTCTTTTTCTGATGTAATCTGAATCCGGCTCACCTCCGGGCGCGGCTTTTTCGAAGTCGATAAACTCCATGATTCTGTGATAGGCAATACCTATGTCCGAAGCGCTAGCCTTCTTTCTGCGCTCGTTTCCGGCATGGAGATTAACCACTTCAACATCCGCTGTCCCCGCCGGGGCATCAACGCTCTCCTCCCCGGATTTAAGCTCCTCCATCCTTATGGCGCTGACAGAATATTTCGTCTTGTCATGCAGCCTCTCTTTTCCGGGATATTCAAATCCGAGTCTTCTGTCTATCTCATCATAGTATGACAAAGCTTCGGGTCCGAGCGGACCTTTATCATCAGGCGTTATTCTTTTTCTGTCATTTCCTGCTGCGGCTGCCGTCTTTGAAAGAGGCCTGATATGGTACTCGTTATACGGAGTTTTTATGAAATCCTTTATCACCTCCAGATAGCAGCCGGGTCTGCCGTACTTCATAAGCGCCGCTTCATCCTTAACGGAACCGACCAGATGGAGCTTGCTCCTGGCTCTTGTCATATCCACATAGAGCAGCCTCAGTTCCTCTTTGTAGCTGTCCCTGTCGGATTTCTGCTTTATCGCATTCTGAACTATGCCGGACCTCCAATACTTCCTGTCGGGATCTATGTACGGCATACCCACGCCTATGGATGAATCAAATGTGAACTTCTTTTCTCTGTTATCTCTCACAAATTTCCTGCCGAGTCCACCCACGATTACAAACGGGAATTCAAGCCCCTTGCTCTTGTGCATGGTGGATATCCTGACGAGGTCGTCGTCCTTTCCAGCCATGGGAGGCTGGCCGTTGCTCACCTTTCTGCTCTTCATCACTTCCGTAAAGTTGATGAACGAGCTGAGCGAAGCGATATTATCCCTGCTGAATCCGGCTGCCCTGTCTGCGAGCGCCCTCAGATTTGCCTGCCTTCTGGCGCCTGAGTTCATGGCCGCGGCTGCCCTGTAATATCCTGATTCCGTAAGCACCTTCCATATGAAATCCGAAAGGGGCATAATGCGCGACAGCCTGCGCCAGTCGATTATCTGCTCATATGCAGCTTTGCATTTGTCCTTAAGCTCCCCATCCGGGCCGTCCTTTACATACCATGTGAAGGCTGCGTGGTACGGATCTCTGTAGCCGTCCGTCTGCTCTCTGTATGCGATTCTGACCGATGCCAGTTCTTCGGCCGTAAACGAGAACACCTCAGAATGAAGCGCTGCGATCAGCGGCACATCTCTCCTGAGATTGTCTATTGTCATGAAGAGCGAAAGAGCCACGTTAATTTCCATGGTATCGAAATAATCATCAGTCTCTTCGATGTGTGATTCCACAGACTTTTCCGCCAGAGCCGATGCAATCAGTTCCCCGCTGTACTTGACGGAGTGCATCAGTATGGCTATATCCCTGGCCTCAGCCCTTCTGACTTTCTTTTGTTTGGCATCATAAAACTCCGTTCCGATTATCCCCGCAGCGAGCTCCGCTATATACGCACATTCGGCTTCATCATTGCTGAGCTCTTCTATATCATCGGTTTCGCTCTCCTCTTCTTCGTTTTCCTTGAGGAGCACATGTACCTCAGGCATGAAATCGTATTCGTCCGGACAGTCTATTCCGGTGTAGAGCTTTGTATCATCGTCATATCCGTCCATCACGTTCTCAAATACGTGATTTATATATCTGATGGTCCTGTCGTTTGTTCTGAAATTGGTGCTGAGATTTATGAGCTCGCCGTCAGTGCATCCGGGGTCCGAATACATGCTCTGCAGCCTCTCAAAAATCTCCGGCTCCGCATGTCTGAATTTATAAATGCTCTGCTTTACGTCTCCTACCTTGAACACATTGCGCGGCCGGGAGACCTTTCCGATCAGGTATTCCTGCAGATTGTTCGTATCCTGATACTCGTCCACAAATACATATCTGAACCTCTTCCTGAGCGTCTCTGCAGCCTCTTCTTTTTTCAGTATGCGGGCTGCCGCATGCGTTACATCGGAGAAGTCAAGCAGCCTCTTTTCTCTTTTCTTTTCGGAATACCTTCTCTCAAACTCCTCGAGCATTCTGAGATAGTAGACCGTGTACTCAAAAGTCGCATTCATCTCTGAAATGCATGTATCAAAGTCCGGTGAAGCATAGCGGGATGCAAAGTTCGCTATGTCCTTTTTATATGCTTCTCTTATGGCCTTGATTTCGGCTTTTATGGGCTCGTATGATTCTTTCTCCTCTTTATTTGCGACAAGCTTGTCGTAGTTTATATTGTCAATGGCATCGAACAGTGTGCTGTCTGTTCCTTTTTCCTTAAGATTCCTGAATATGTCATTTATGGCATCGCTCTCAGATGCGAGCTTTCTTTCAAACAGATCCGAAAGACCCGCATCATCCATCATCTCCCTGATGATGCGGCAGCCACTGCACGCATTATCAAATACATCCCTTGCATCTTCCAGTATGGCTTCATATATTCCGGTGCTCCCGATTTCGTCCTTGCCCGTTCTGAGATCTTCAGCCTTTTTATACGCCCACTCGAAGTAATCCGGCATGGTCCTCAGGCTCTCGTAACTTTTCAGCAGGTTGGTGGTGAATGTTTCATCGCTTCTCTCATCGCTGTACAGACGCATAAAGCTGCGGAAACTCCCGCCCTCGATCATGCTGTCGTTTTCAAAAGCCTCTTCCAGCATCTCGGATGCCGCCTCTCTTTTCATGAGCTCGCCCTGCACCTCATCGCATATGCTGAATTCGGGTTCCATGTCTATTTCATAAAAGAACTCCCTGACCACTCTCTGAGCAAAACTGTCGATGGTCGAAATATACGACCTGTGCAGTCTTGAAAGCTGCTCTTTCATTTTCTTTGTGTCTTCAGGGTGCTCCCTCATTCTCTTCCTTATTGCGGCACCGAGCCTGAGTCTCATTTCGGCCGCTGCCGCACTTGTAAATGTAACCACAAGCATCTCATCCACATTGGCATGTCCTCCGAGGATGATTCCTATGATCCGGTCTATCAGAACCGTTGTCTTACCTGCTCCCGCAGCAGCTGACACAAGTACTGATTTATCAAGCGTCTCTATCGCTTTTTGTTGTGCTTTTGTATATTTATTTGCCATAACTCAATTATATTTACAAATTAAAGCAAATCAAATAATTATGTGGTAGAATATGCGGGAATGAACGGAGGAAATAATATGAAACACAGACCAACCATGCTGATGATTCTCGACGGATTCGGCATCAGAAAAGAGACAAAAGGAAACGCCATCGCAGCAGCATCGACACCGGTGCTCGATGACTATTTTTCGAGATATCCATTTATAACTATCGAAGCCAGCGGAGAGCCTGTCGGACTGCCTGCAGGACAGATGGGCAACTCCGAAGTGGGACACCTCAACATCGGAGCCGGCAGTGTTGTATACCAGCAGCTTCTTAAAATCACACGCTCCATACAGTCAGGAGAATTCTTTAAGAATCCCGCCCTGCTCGATGCCATGAAAAACGCCGCAGACGGACACACCCTGCACATCATGGGCCTCGTCTCCGACGGCGGAGTGCATTCGCACTTCGAACATCTCAAGGCCACAATCGATATGGCCAAAAGAAACGGTGTCGAAAATGTAGTCGTGCACTGCTTCCTTGACGGGCGCGACGTGCCGCCTCAGAGTGCCATGGAATGGCTCGGACCTCTCGAGGAGTATATGAAGTCCGAGGGAGTCGGCTGCATAGGCGTGATTTCCGGAAGATTCTATGCAATGGACAGAGATAAGAGATGGGAGCGCCTGGTCAGAGCATATGATGCGCTCACCCTTTCGGAGGGACTCAAGGCATCCTGCGCACAGGAATGCATGGACAATTCATATGCAAAGGATGAGCATGACGAGTTTGTTCAGCCCACAGTAATCAATCCGGTTCCGGTCAGGGACGGCGACTCTGTCATCTTCATCAATTTCAGGCCCGACAGAGCCAGGGAGATCACCAGGACTTTCGTGGATCCTGATTTCGACGGATTTGAAAGAAAGGTATTTCCAAAGAATCTCACATATATCTGCATGGCCGAGTACGATGCCACCATGCCGAATGTCGAAGTCGCATTTCCGCCTGAGGCAGTCGATCCGACGCTCGGCGGATACATTGCGGAGCTCGGGCTCAGGCAGCTCAGAATTGCCGAGACCGAAAAATACGCTCATGTGACATTCTTCTTCAACGGCGGAGTCGAAGAGCCCAATAAAAACGAAGACAGGATACTGATCCCGTCTCCGAAAGTTGCAACTTATGATCTTCAGCCTGAGATGAGCGCACCTGAGGTGGCATCCACAGTAATCGAAAAGATAAATGAAGATAAATACGATCTAATTATCCTTAACTTCGCAAATCCCGACATGGTCGGCCACACCGGCGTATTCGATGCAGCAGTCAAGGCCATCGAAACTCTGGACGGCCTGGTCGGAAACATCGCAGAGGCCGTACTGGCCAGGGACGGACAGATACTGCTGACCGCAGATCACGGCAACGCAGACTACATGATCGATGAGAACGGAGAGCCCGTAACCAAGCATTCCACATCGCAGGTTCCGCTCTGCCACATCTGCAATGAGCCTGTGCCGTTTAAGAAAGACAGCGGCAAGCTCGCGGACATCGCACCAACGCTCCTGACCATGATGGGCCTTGAAGTCCCATCCGGCATGGAAGGCGACGTCCTTATATAGTATATTTTTGTATGTTCTTGAGATGCAGTTAAACTCAGAGAGGCAATCTGAGGCCTCGGCCCTTAGCGATTGGCAAGCGCTAGCGCAGACAGAGCTTAGGGACGCTAGGTCGAAGCTTGAGCGCGAGCGTCCTCGCTGAGTTATAACTGCGTCTCTCTTTACGTCCATTCGTCATTAGCAAGCGCATTCAGGTGCTTTTCCACCTTGCGTGCTATAAAGTATACGAATCCTTTGAGCTCGAAATTATAGGTATTGCCCTCACCGGTCAGCGCTCTGATACCGCCGAACACCCTGGAATTAAGTATCGTCATATCCGCTGTCCTTCGGTATACCCTGTCCCTGGTGTTAAAAACCTCTTTCAGCGCAGCCATGGATAGTGGTCTTCCTTTGACATCGAGCATATCAAGCGGTCTCTTGACATAGACGACTATACCGTTGGCTCTCAGAACGTCCCTGTTAATCGGATTCATGGCCGTGCCGCCTCCTGTTGCGATTACTTTGTGTCTCCTGCGGCCGATCTCTCTGACTGACTCCTGCTCCATGGCAGAGAAATACTCCTCTCCCATCGTTGATTCCGAAAGGGCTTCGTTTATCTTCATGCCCATGCGCTTTTCCGTTTCCTCATCGGTATCGATGAAATCCATCCCAAGCTCATATGCATATCTTCTCATTATCGTGGTCTTGCCGGATCCCGGAAGCCCTATGGCCACCAAGTTTAGCTGGTTTTCAAGTATCTTGCGCTTGAGCGGTATCACATACCTTTCTGCATCCTCTATCCGGAATTCCCTGTCCAGCCAGATGGCCTTGGATGCCAGGGCCTGGATGATGAACATTCCCAGTCCGGACTTTGTTCTGCACCCGGTGAGCCTTTTTGCATCCTGCAGGAATTTCGTTCTGTAAGGATTGTATATGAGGTCAACTGCCAGCTCGAGGTGATTGAATATCCTTATGTTGATCCTGTTATCGGCAAACGGCGAATGATCGATATTCGTGTATTTACCGACAGGCGTGCAGTTTATGATTATCTCGGCGTTATTGTGTGAATATACCCGGTCATAACCCACCACTTCGAAACCTTCTATATTATTTAATTCAGGTTCTCTTGAGACCATCACAACATCTGATGCACCGAGGTCCGAGAGCACGCAGGCTGCGCTGCGTCCGGCACCGCCGGTTCCGAGTATGAGTGCTTTTTTGCCTTTTATTTCGTCTCCGAAAGTATACTCGAGGCCTTTTACATCGGTATTCCAGCCCTTTAACCTTCCGTCGACAAGCCTGGTCACCACATTGACAGCTCCGGTTCTCCTTGCATGTTCGTCGAGCTCATCCATGTAGCTTGCGACTTCCATCCTGTAAGGATTTGTAATATTAAAGCCATCGAAATATTTATCACCAAGCACCTTTCCGAGGTTTTCGGAATCCTTTAGCTCAATGAATACGTAGTCGTACTCGCCGTCCCCTATTATATCGTGGACTCTCCCCGCCTGCGTTTTGGAGAGGTCTTTTCCTATCAGTCCTATTACCACTTGAGTCTCATTCCTTAATAAAATGGTACCCTCTGCCTTGTATCAGAGGGTACCAATCAAAGCAATTTCCTTTATATTACTCGAGTCCTTCGGGCCTGCTGTATGTAATCAGGTCCTCTGCGATCTCCTTTGCAGCCTGACTTACGGGTCTTTCACTCTCCTCCTCTGTGATGGCACGCTTGCCATCCACGAGATCCCTTGCTCTCTTTGCCGCAAGCATTACGAGTGAGTATCTGCTGTCAGTCTTTTCATTCAGTGTGTTTACCGATGGATACAGTAGCATCGCTATTCTCCCTTCTCTTCCTGTTCGTATTTTTTGATTATATCTCTGACTTTATCCGGCACTCTGCATTCCTCTGCCGTCATTATGCTTTTGACGCTTGAGATTGCCGTGTCTATATCGTCATTGATCACATAGTAGTCATATTCGCCTATGAGCTTTATCTCGCTCAGGGCTCCGCTCAGCCTTTTTTCGATTACATCAGCCTTATCGGTGCCGCGTCCCTCGAGGCGCTTTCTGAGTTCGCCCAGACTCGGCGGAAGCAGAAATATCATTATGGCTTCAGGCATGGCTTTCTTCACCTGAAGCGCCCCCTGAACATCTATGTCCAGTATGACATTGCGTCCACGCTCCAGCTGCTTTATTACCATGTCCTTAGGCGTTCCGTAGAGATTGCCGAATACCCTTGCGTGCTCGAGGAAATTGCCCTTTTCTATATTGTCCAGGAACTCTTCCTCTGTGACAAAGAAATAGTCTTTGCCGTGAATCTCTCCCTCTCTTGCTTCACGCGTTGTCATGGAAACCGAAAATTCATTTTCGATATCCTTTAAAATCTCTTTGCATATGGATCCCTTACCTGTGCCGGAAGGACCCGTTATGACATAGAGCTTTCCTTTCTTTCGGCTCATACGCACCTCCCGCTTGGCTACTGATTATAGCACATCGACGGTATTGTTTGCATCAGTTTCCACTGCTGTTTCAACAACAGACTGTATATTCACATCAGCTATCGTATCTTCATCTGCATACTGAGGTGCATATGGGGAATATCCGCTGTTTCCGTCACGAATAGCTTTGTAGAGCTCGGCATCCGATGATTTCTTATACGGAGACACATAGAATATCGATAGAATTCCAAGCGTCAGTATCGAAAGGATTGTCCAGCCGAGAAAACTCAGGTCGTACACGAATGTCTTCCACTTGTGTCCGTTCATCATATCGCGGGATTTTGTGACCGCTTCCTTAGCGCCGATATCCGGATTATCCATCAGGATGTATGGAACCAGCCTGTATGAGTAGCCTCCCTTGATAATGCCAGGTATGATGAATAAGAACGTCCAGAGTATCGAATAGATGTCCCTCAGCATCATGGCTTTGACAAAGCCTCCGTACTTGTTGCTGAATCCGAATCCTACCTCTCCGACGTCTGCAGGCTTTTCGGTATTTGAGTAGAAGAATTTGGCGCATCCGAGTCTCAGCGGATTGAGCACCAGCCAGCTGATTGCGAGGCTTGCCGCAAGCGCCAGCAAGAGAATGATAACTGCGAAGATTATTATGCCGCCCGTCATCAGGCCTTCTCCTATGCCTGACGGTACCGCCACGGTCTGCATTGCAGAAGTCCCCTCCATATCCAGGTCGATATCCGGATTGTCCTCAAGGAACTGATCCATATCAAAGTCGGGGTTATTCTCAAGGAACTCGTCCATGTCAAATTCCTCGATATCATCATCATAGTCATCATATATTTCGTTCTGCTGATTATCTTTTATCTCATCTCTGACATTGGCTGCACCTGTTCCGGCGCCTGCTCCCGCACCCGCTCCCGCGATAAGAGTCAGGATGAACGCCACCAGCACGCAGCGCCAGTAATTGGCCTTGAATGCTGCTTTACCCTTTTCTTTGATTTCTTTTCTGTTCCACATATAATCAACCTCTCTTACATGAAAGTCCGCATTCTGCTTCCAAAATGCGGACTTATTCTACACCTGTCGTTAATAATTTGCCAGTCCTATTCTATGTTCTGGACCTGCTCTCTGATCTTTTCAATTTCGGCTTTGAGATCCAGCATCATGGATGTGATTTCCTTATCGTTGGATTTAGAGCCGATGGTGTTGGCCTCCCTGTTCATCTCCTGAATGAGAAAGTCTATCTTCTTTCCTATTCCCTCGTCTCCGCCTTTCTCAAGAAAGCTTCTGAGCTGAGCGACGTGGCTGTCAAGCCTGACAAGTTCCTCTGTTATATTGGCCTTGTCTGCAAATATCGCAGCCTCGAGCGCAACCCTCTCCTCAGGAACCTCATATACGCCGTCCAGTATCTCATTGACCCTGGCTCTGAACTTCTCGGCATATTCTTTTTCAATCTCGGGTGCTCTTTTTTCTATCATGTTCTTGAGCTTTGCCACGGTCTCTGCCCGCTCACTCAGATCCTTTGCGAGTTTGGCGCCTTCGACCTCTCTCATATTGCAGAAATCATCGAGAGCCTTTGAAGTCGCCTCAAGCAGCCTCCTTTGCACGGCTTCTTCATCCTCATCCGCAGCCGTAGCCTTGATAACATCCGGCATGCGCGAGAGCAGATTAAGCGACACTTTTGATTCCTCTCCGAATTCAAAACTGCCCGCAAGCTCACTGAGTGCTTCGTAGTATTTGCCGGCAAGCTCCTTATCCAGCCTGATATCCGAGTCGCTCTGTCCGATATTGTCTATCGTGACATTTACCTCGACCTTACCTCTGTGCAGCCTCTCTTTAATGGACGCCTTGATGGTCTCCTCAGCAAAAGCGTACTTCCTCGGCATCTTGACGAATATATCGAGATACCTGTGATTGACGGCTCTTATCTCCACCGTCACCTTGCTTACTTCATCGGCAAACTCTCCTCTGCCGAAACCCGTCATACTTCTTATCATGTCCGAAAGCCTCCTATCTGTATTACACCTGATCTTTCGTGCCATATAAATATACCACAATTCTTGCGGGATGGCGTCATGGGGTGCTAAAATTCGGATGATATGGCATTTGACGGAATTGTTACATATGCAATAGCGAAGGAATTGTCTGAGGCTGTCACTCTCGGAAAGATAGAAAAAGTCTATCAGCCGGGACCAGAAGAGCTTCTCTTTCACATACACACAAGGCGCGGCAATGTCCGCCTCTTTATGTCGTGCAACAGCCAGTCTGCGAGGATTTGCCTTACCGAAGGTTCATATACCAACCCGGAGCAGCCGCCCACATTCTGCATGCTTCTTCGCAAGCACCTGCAGGGAGGCCGCATCACCGAGATAAGACAGAAGGACTCCGAGCGCATCATCGAGATAGATATCGAGGCCCTGAATGAAATGGGATTTTCCGTAAGCCGGAGGCTCATAATCGAGATTATGTCCAAGCACAGCAATATCGTGCTGGTGGATATAGAGAGCGGAAAGATAATAGATGCGATCAAGAGAGTGTCGATAGATATAAACAGATACAGACAGCTCCTGCCCGGCGTGATATACGAATACCCACCTGCGCAGGATAAGATTCCGTTCAAGGAAGTGACGGCCATGACAGGTCTTCCTCATGACGAGCGAGGAATAATGGCCAGAGTCGGCGGTATCTCCCCTGCACTCGCGCGTGAGATGCTGAGGTACTGCGAGGAGCCTTATGATGCATCATTGATGTCGGACATCCCGGCCAGGAGACTGCTTGAAATCACGGAATCAATCGAGAGCGGCACATACCGCCCGCGGGTTTATCTGGAGGAGGACGGAAGCCCGCGCGAGTTTCATATAGCAGAGCTCGCAGAATATTCCGGGCTTGAGATAAAAGAATTCGGCAGCACTTCAGAGTGCGCTGACTACTATTTCTCCCACAGGGATGCATCCAATCTTGTCAGGCAGAAATCCATGCCGCTTCTCAAAACCGCAGAAGCCGCCCTGGGTAAGGCCCTGCTCAAGAAAAAGAAGCTGTCAGAGGACCTTCTTAATGCAGAGAATTCAGATAAATACAGGTTGTATGGTGAGCTTCTCACAGCGAATATCCATCTCGTAAAGCCGGGAGCCAGATCCGTGAAGCTCATGAACTATTACGACGGTAGCGAAATAGAAATACCGCTTGATGAAAAGATACATGCTGCTGCAAATGCGCAGAGATATTTCAAGAAATATTCCAAAGCCAGGACTGCGATACATGAAAAGCAGGCCCAGCTTGAGGATAACGAGGCAGATATCCTGTATCTTGAGTCCGTAGTGCAGAATATAGAGAATGCGGACAATGTCCCCCTGCTCGAGTCCATAAGGGATGAGCTCGAGGAGACCGGCTATGTCAGAAGGCGCGCAAAGGCCTCGCAGAGGAAGAGAAAAAAGGAAAAGCCCGAGCCGATACGCTACGAGCTCAGCGACGGGACTGCCGTACTTGTCGGCAGGAACAACCTGGAAAACGACTGGCTGACCATGAAAAACGCAGCCAAGACAGATGTCTGGATGCACACCAAGGACATACCGGGCTCTCATGTTATACTGAAGCTCGAAGACGGGCGCAGGCTTGATGATCTGTCTGCGGAACTGATATATGAGGCGGCATCAATAGCCGCATGGCACAGCAAGGCCAGGGAGTCTGACAATGTCCCCGTGGACTACGTGCCTGTAAGATATATTAAAAAACCAAACGGAGCGAAACCCGGCATGGTGATTTTCACCCACAACCAGACGGTGTATGTGACACCTAAGCTCCCGGAGAATAAATAAATGAAAAAAGCAATTTATCCACTGGCTGCGTTCTTTGTAGTCGTCGCAGATCAGATAACAAAATACATGGTCAGGGCTCATATGCAGCCGGGCGACAGAATTCCCGTCATAGGCGACTGGATGAGTATTTATTATGTTCAGAATACGGGAACTGCTTTCAGTATGTTCGAAGGTAACAAAATCGTAACGATTGTTCTGACCTCAATTCTGATTATCGGATGCATATGCTATGCGGTGTATGAAGCAAAAAACGGACACAGTCTGATAGCTCTGCTGCTCACTCTTATAGCTGCCGGCGGCGCATCAAATATGATAGACCGGGTAAGCCTCGGTTTCGTCACAGATATGATATCCTGCGGGAGCTTTGCGGTATTCAATGTAGCCGACATCTTTGTTACCTGCAGCTGCGTGATTATGATAATCCTTGTTATCTTTATGTTCAAAAACGGGGAGGAATTGTAAATGGATAAATACAAGCTCACCCTCTCCGCAGGAAGCGAGGACGAAGGTGCAAGGCTCGATGCTTTTATCGGATATAATGCAGATGAGCTTTCAAGAAGCTATGCGGTAAAGCTCATAGAGCAGGGATTGGTAAGCATTGGGGGCTCTCCTGTCACTTCAAAGAAATACAAGGTATGTGCAGTAGATGAAATAACAATTGAGATGCCTGAGCCCGAACCTCTTGATATAAAGGCAGAGGATATTCCTCTCGAAATCGTATATGAGGATGATGATGTCGCAGTCATCAACAAGCCAAGAGGCATGGTGGTGCATCCCGGGCCCGGGAACTATACGGGCACTCTGGTAAATGCCATAATGCACCATATGGGAGACTCCCTCTCATCCATCAACGGCGTCATCAGGCCGGGCATAGTCCACAGGATAGACAAGGACACTAGCGGCCTGCTCATGATAGCCAAAAATGACAAGGCTCATGAGTCGCTCGCATCTCAGCTTGCGGAGCACTCTGTCACAAGAGAATACACAGCCCTTTGCTACGACAATATCAAAGAGGATGAGCTTACAATAGATCTTCCGATCGGGCGTGATGAGAGAAACCGCCTCAGAAATGCGGTAAACGGCGCATCCGCAAAGCATGCAGTCACGCATGTCAAAGTGCTCGAGCGCTTTGGCAAATACACCCTGGTAAAAGCAATTCTTGAGACAGGACGCACTCATCAGATAAGAGTGCATATGGCATACATGCACCACCCTCTGGCAGGTGATGAGCTCTACGGCCCGAGGCGTCAGTCATCAAAAATCGAGGGCATCCCTGTCAGCGGTCAGCTGCTGCATGCGGGCACCCTCGGCTTCATCCATCCGGCCCTCGATGTCTACATGGAATTTCACTCAGACCTTCCGGATGTGTTCCGGGAAGTTCTGGAAAAACTGAGAAATGAATAAAATCTCCGGCGATATGCCGGAGATTTCTTAATATGACTCTTACTCCATATTTTCCTGATCAAATGTGAATTCGACTTCGCTCTCATCCTGAGGAGGCACTGTCTGTCTGACGTCGTTGATCACGACATCGTCAGATGTCTGATTGGCTCTGACTTCCGGTTCTTTAATCACGTCGAAGTCGACAGTCCTGGCCTGGCGGGCCTCACCTGTTCTGCTGTCTCCTGCACCGAACGGGCCGTAATACGAAGCATCGCTGAATCCCGTTATGCAGTAGAAAATGTTGGGGATGAAGGTATATCCCCATGCCCACATTTCGTCCTGGCCGTATGCCTTGGCTGTGGCCTTTCCTATCTGATATCTGAAATAGAAAAATCCGAACCAGCCTATTACGGGTACTATAATGATAATCTGTCTGAGCCAGTACCACGGGTCGTTCATGACCTTTGCACAGAGCACGTAATCCCTGTAGAGTGGTATAATACCGGCCCATCCGGGCTCTCCCGCCTTTTCGAACATCTTCCAGAGTCCGACAGCTCCTATTATGAACATTATCGTGGACATACCGCCTCCACTCGCGCTGTTGTCCTGAGCATATGACATTAATGTATCCAAATTGCTACCTCTCTTCCTTTTTTTCTGATTATAGCACAGTTTGTCTAAAATGATATAAAGGCAGCCCCCGCGATGATGAGGACTATGCCGGCTATCTTTATGAACGTGGCAGCTTTCTTCTCTATGCCGAGGAAGCCTATCATATCAAGTATGAGCCCTGTGATCATCATGCCCGTGAGGTTCATAATGGTCACGATTCCGGTTCCAAGGTGCGGAGCTGCGATAGCATTGCCTCCCACTATTCCTATGGCAAACGCTCCTCCGATTAATACAACGATGTTAAGTCTGATTCTGTCCGGCTTTATTCTGCCGTCGAATATCGCATTCCTGCCTTTTATAATTCTCAGCGCTGCAATGACGATGAGCGTGCTCGTAAGACCAACGCACATGGAGATTAAGGTCGCCTTCATGGGTGCTCCGATCACATTCGTCAGGCTTCCGTTGACCGCCACCTGCACAGCTGCTGCCGTGCCATTTACAAGCGACAGTATTACGAATATCCATTTCTTATGAGATGAAGTTCCTTCACTTTTTTCCCTCTTAAGTGCGGGTATTATTATACCGAGCATAACAAGAGCTGCTCCTGCGAAGCGAACGGGAGTCATTGCTATCTGAGACGCTCCGAACATCCCGAAGTGATCTATTATGAGCCCTGCCAGTATCTGTGATGTGCACGCGAGCATCATGTTGAGCCCAGAGCCCAGCACCGGCACGCATAGTATGCCCATCATGATTATGATTATGCCGCAAACGCCGCCTCCCCATATCCATATGGGTTTCTGCGCTATTTCCGAAAGCGGAATATAGAGATTCCGGTCAACTATGAGGATGATGGGAATCAGAAGTGATATGGAGACACAAAAATTAATCGCCGCAGCCAGGTACGGCGATCTCAGTTGTTTTCCTGCTTCTGCATTCACGCTTGCCTGAAGCGTGGCCGCAGGGCCTCCGATCAATGCAAATAAGTAATATAGCATGTCTTATTTATTTGAAAGCCTCCAAGCATGCGGAATAGGCCTCATTTGGCTTATCTGCTGCAGTGATAGGTCTGCCCACAACTATGTAGTCGGATCCGGCCTCTTTGGCTTCTTTCGGAGTCATCACTCTCTTCTGATCATCCGATCCGTCCTTTGTGAGGCGGATGCCCGGAGTCACAGTCAGGAAGCCCGCTCCGCAGGCTTCGTGGATGGCCGCTGCTTCAAATGCGGAGCATACGACTCCGTCGAGCCCTGCTTCTTTTGCATTCAGGGCATACTGCTTTACGACCTCATCGAGAGGTCTGTCGATCAGAAGCTCCCTGTGCATCGTTTCCTCATCTGTCGATGTGAGCTGAGTGACCGCAATCAGTTTCGGCTTTTCTGCGAGCCTTGCCGCACCCAGCATAAGTCCTTCTTTGGCAGCTGTCATCATATCGATTCCGCCTGCTGCATGGAGATTGACCATGTCAACTCCGTATTCTCCGAGCACCTTCATGGTTTTCTTTACGGTGTTCGGGATATCGTGGAGCTTGAGATCGAGAAATACTTTATGTCCCCTGTCTTTGAGGGTTTTTATAATCTGAGGACCCTCGGCATAGAAAAGCTCCATGCCTATTTTTACAAAAGGTCTCGGGATCACGGTGATATCGTCGCACTTGACCACCTCATCCCTTATCCTTGTCAGTCTGTCCAGGAATTTGACTGTTTCATCTGCGCTCGCAAAGTCGCATGCAATTATTACATCCTTAGCCATATCAGGCCCCCTTTATCCAAGATTCGTCAGACGGATTGTCTCTGAAAGCTCTGAGTCTTTCTATGTCTCCATTATCTATCAAATTCTTCTCTGCCGCAAGTTCTATTACGGTGTCAAAGTTGGTAAGCGTGGTCCACCTTATATCTGCTTCGTTCATGCGGTCTATGCCCTTCTTCATTCCGTAGGTCATTATGGCTATGACGCCGAGCACCTCCGCGCCCGCATCTCTCAGTACGTTTACCGTGTCTATGCAACTTCCTCCGGTGGAGATAAGATCCTCAACCACCACGACTTTCTGTCCGGGCTCTAGCCTTCCTTCTATCTGGTTTCCCCTGCCGTGATCCTTTGCGCCCGATCTGACATATCCCATCGGGATGTCCATAAGATGCGCTGTTATGGCGGCATGGGCTATTCCGGCAGTTGCGGTTCCCATCAGTACCTCTGCATCCGGGAATTCCTCTTTGATGACTTCCGCGAGAGCCTGCTCAACATCCGTCCTTACCTCAGGTGCTGTAAGCGTCAGTCTGTTGTCGCAGTAAATCGGACTTTTAATGCCCGATGCCCATGTAAATGGCTCATTCGGTCTCAGAAATACCGCTTTTATGTCCAGCAGGTCTCCTGCTATTAGTCTTGCTATGTCTTCTCTTCTGCTCATGTCTTCTCCTTTATCTGTGCGCCGCGCCTGTTATATCTCTCAGGCTGCTTATTCCGTATTTTTCCATCACTTTCGGCAGATTGTCCACTATGTCCCTGCAGGCAAACGGATTAATGAGATTTGCTGCTCCGACCTCCACTGCCGAGGCACCTGCCATCATCATCTCTATGACATCCTCCGCCGTTGATACTCCGCCCATTCCGACCACCGGAATCCTAACGGCAGCAGATACCTGGTATACCATGCGAAGAGCTACCGGAAGCACTGCGGGTCCGGACAATCCTCCTGTGGTATTGGCCAGTATGGGTTTTCCGCTTTTAAGATCTATTCTCATGCCCATAAGTGTGTTGATGAGGCTTATGCCGTCTGCTCCTTCGGCCTCGCAGGCCCTTGCTATCTCCGTTATGTCCGTGACATTGGGAGAAAGCTTTATGATTATCGGCTTTTCGCTCATCCATCTGACAGCGCGCACCACGGATGCGGCAGCTCCGGGGTCTGTACCGAAGCTCATGCCTCCCCCGTGCACGTTAGGACAGCTTATATTAATCTCATACCAGCCTATCATGTCCGAAACCGGTGAATTATCAAGCCTTTTTACCGTCTCTGCATATTCATCAGCCGCAAAGCCGCTTACATTGGCCATTACGGGTTTCGTAAAGACTTCCCGAAGTCTTGGAAGCTCTTCTGTGATAACTGCATCAACGCCGGGATTCTGGAGTCCGACGGAATTCAGCATGCCCGCCGGGCACTCTGCAATCCTCGGCGTCTTATTACCGAATCTCGGCTCGAGGGTCGTGCCCTTAAATGACAGAGATCCCAGACTGTTTATATCATAGAGCTCAGCGAACTCATATCCGTATCCGAATGTGCCGGATGCAGGTATTACGGGATTATCAAGCGTGACGCCGCAAAGATCGACTCTCATATCTACCATAATATCTCCTCCGTTCTGAGGACAGGTCCGTCCTTGCATATCCTCTTCGGTCCATTTTTGGTCTCTATGCTGCATCCCATGCATGCACCGAAACCGCAGCCCATTCTCTCTTCAAAGCTCAGCTGTCCGCTGATTCCGGCCTCCTCATAGGCCGCCTTGTACAATGCCTTGAGCATGGCTTCGGGGCCGCATGCATAAAAATGCGATATGGCGGCATTCGGCAATTTCATCAGCTCTTTGAATGCATCGACTACGGTTCCCTTGACTCCGACGCTTCCGTCCGCAGTTGCAACTATGATGCTGCATTTGAGGGCTATGAAATCTTCCACCAGGAACATCTCTTCTTTGGAATTAAAGCCCAGTATGACAACCGGCGGCGTGCCGAAACTCTCCATCATTTTAGCAGTGAGATAAAGCGGCGGGATTCCTACTCCTCCGCCTACCAGCAGAGGCATATCGCCCGCATCTCTTATGTCAAATCCGTATCCGAGACCCGTCAGCACATCGAGCTCGGTGCCGGGTGTCATGCAGCTCATCTCCTCTGTCCCTCGGCCGAGAACTTTATAAATGATTGTCACAGTTCCCGTGCCATTTGCCGGGTCTTCGATATTCACATCGCAGACGCTTATCGGGCGGCGGAGGAAATGCCCGTCCAGGCGGATATTAATAAATTGCCCGGGTACCTTCACGGCCGAGACATCCCCTTCGAGTTTCATCATATATGTCGAGGGAGTCAGCTTTTTATTTTCGCTTATTCTGAACTTGCCTTGTTTCATTTCTCTTGTTAATTCCTATGCATCAATGGTCGAAATTGTCAGTGTGGTCTCCTCGAGCACGTCCAGGAGCACTCCCACCGTATCGAGGGATGTAAACAGCGTCGCGTTGTTTTCGCTCGCGCACTGGCGTATCATCGCACCGTCGTTTGCCTGCACGTGGTCCCCGACCTTCCTGGTGTTTATTATATACGCAATATGTCCGTTTCTGATGGCATCGAGTATCTCGGTCGAGCCCTCGCTTATCTTTTTGAGCTCTCTCGTCCTGATGCCGTTTTCCTTAAGGAACCTCGCAGTGCCGGGCGTTCCCTCTATATTGAATCCGAGCCTGTAGAACCTGCGTATCAGAGGGAGTGCCTCCGCCTTGTCATCTCCCGCAAGAGTGGCAAACACAGTGCCGTAGTTACGGAGCTTCGTGCCCGAGGCCGTGAGGGCCTTATAAAGCGCACGATTGAGTTTGTTGTCGTAGCCTATGGCCTCTCCCGTGGATTTCATCTCGGGCGAGAGATAAGTGTCCAGGCCCTTTATCTTATTTGAGCTGAAGACCGGAACTTTAACATAATATCTCTTTTTTTCCTCCGGATACAGGTCGAATATGCCCTGCTCCTTGAGGCTGCTTCCGAGTATAACCTCGGTCGCGATGTCCGCCAGGCTGTATCCCGTCGCCTTGGACAGGAACGGCACGGTTCTGGAAGATCTCGGGTTCACCTCTATTATATACACATCTTCATTTTCATCCACGATGAATTGTATATTGTAAAGGCCCACTATGCCTATGCCGAGTCCGAGTTTCTTTGCATAAGTCAGTATCTTTCCCTTTACGCTGTCGCTTATGGAGAAAGTCGGATATACGGATATGGAGTCACCCGAGTGTATGCCCGTCCGCTCAACGAGCTCCATGATGCCCGGCACGAACACATCCCTGCCGTCGCATATGGCATCGACCTCGACTTCCTTACCCTGTATGTATTTATCCACAAGCACGGGCTTATCCTCATCGACTTCGACAGCGGTTTTAAGATAATGCCTCAGCTGGTTTTCATCTCCGACTATCTGCATGGCGCGCCCGCCCAGCACGAATGAAGGTCTGACGAGCACTGGATATCCTATCTCTCCTGCCACGCGGACGCCGTCCTCGATATTGGTCACGGCAGAACCCCTGGGCTGCGGGATTTCAAGTTCCTCCAGCAGGTGCTCAAAACTGTCCCTGTTCTCAGCTCGTCCTATGGCATCGCAGTCCGTACCTATAAGCCTGACGCCCCTGTCTCTCAGAGGCTCCGCGAGGTTTATGGCTGTCTGGCCTCCCAGCGTCGCAACGACGCCCTCGGGCTGCTCGAAATCTATGATAGCCATCACATCCTCTGTGGTAAGCGGCTCAAAGTAGAGCTTGTCAGCCGTTGTGTAGTCGGTGGATACCGTCTCGGGGTTGTTGTTGATTATTATCGCCTCGTAGCCGGCACGCCTTATGGTCTCTGCGGCGTGCACGGTCGAGTAGTCAAACTCGACGCCCTGCCCGATCCTGATCGGGCCTGCACCGAGGACTATTATTTTTTTCTTATCCGTATGCCTTGATTCATTCTCTCCTGTATATGACGAGTAAAGATAAGCGATGTATTTACCGGTATGCAGGGTATCTACCATCCTGAACACCGGAATGATGCCGTACGCCTTTCTCTTTTCATATACCTCGCGCTCAGAGAGATTCCATACCTCGGATATGTATTTGTCCGAAAATCCTATCTGCTTTGCAAGCCTCAGAGTCTCCGCATCATTTATCCTCTTCTTCAGGATCTTCTCCATATCCGTAATTAGCTTGAAAGCTTCGAGGAAAACTCCGGTTATCTTTGTGATTTCATGAATCTCGGAAACCTCAGTGCCCCTCCTCAAAAGCTCTGCTACGGCATAGATATTGTCATCCTTGAATTCGGATATGTATTCTTTTAGTTCATCCTTTTCCATTACGTCGAATTTAGCCATGTGAAGATGGGATGCACCCGTCTCGAGGGACCTGATGGATTTGAGAAAGCTCTCCGTAAGATTGGAGCCTATGCCCATTACCTCACCGGTGGCCTTCATCTGCGTGCCGAGCACGTTGGTCGCATCCGAGAACTTATCGAACGGAAATCTCGGGAATTTGGATACTATGTAGTCGAGTTTAGGCTCGGTGGATGCAAGACCTCCCGCCACTTCGATCTCATCGAGAGTCATGCCGAGTGCTATCTTGGCCGTGACCCTGGCTATGGGATATCCCGATGCCTTGGACGCAAGAGCGGACGATCTCGACACTCTCGGATTTACCTCAATAAGGAAGTACTCGCTCGTCGTCGGATGCAGCGCAAACTGCACGTTGCAGCCGCCCTCTATCCTAAGCTCCCTTATGATTTTGATGGCTGAGTCGTTCAGCATCTTCTCATCATGTTCAGAGAGCGACAGTATGGGCGCCACAACTATGGAATCTCCCGTGTGAACTCCGACCGGGTCCACATTTTCCATACCGCAGATCGTGATGGCTTTATCCGTGCCGTCACGCATAACCTCAAATTCTATTTCCTTATATCCCTTGACCGATTTTTCTATCAGCACCTGATGCACCGGTGAGAGATTAAAAGCGTTTATGGCTATAGCATTCAGTTCCTCTTCATTTTCCGCAAAGCCTCCGCCGGTGCCGCCAAGCGTAAATGCAGGCCTGAGAACCACAGGATATCCTATATCCTCCGCGGCCTTTCTGGCCTCCTCGATGCTGTATGTTATCTCGCTCGGAATTACGGGCTCTCCTATGGCCTCGCACATCTCCTTGAAGAGCTCCCTGTCCTCTGCTCTTTCTATCGACTCTGCCGGAGTTCCGAGAAGCTCCACCCTGCATTCATCGAGCACGCCTTTGTCCTTCAGCTGCATGGCGAGGTTGAGCCCCGTCTGGCCTCCTATGCCGGGGACTATCGCGTCCGGTCTTTCGTATCTCAGTATCTTGGCTACGTATTCAAGTGTCAGCGGCTCCATGTACACCTTGTCTGCTATCGAAGTGTCTGTCATGATGGTCGCCGGATTTGAGTTGCAGAGTATGACCTCATAGCCCTCCTCCTTGAGGGCCAGGCAAGCCTGCGTTCCCGCATAGTCAAATTCGGCAGCCTGCCCTATAACTATCGGGCCGGAGCCTATAATGAGTACTTTTTTTATGTCTTCTCTTTTAGCCAATTTCCTGTCCCTTTCTGCTTATGTTCAGTCCTGCATATCATTCATGATGTTGTATGCGACCCTGCCATCGCACACTGTGAGATAATTTCTGCCCGTCACGCGCCATCCGTCGAACGGTGTGGCTTTTCCCATGGACAGCATCTCCCTTTCATCTATCTGCCATTCCTCGCTCAGATCCCATACCGAATAGTCGTTTCCGAGAGGAATCCCGAATCTCCTGCGAGGTGCATATACCAGCAGCTCCTCAAGTCTTTCCATACTTATTATTCCCGGAGTTACAAGATATGTGTACAAAAGCGGAAATGCAAATTCTATTCCGACAACGCCGAATGCGGATTTCTCAAGGCCCCTGGCCTTTTCCTCTGCAGAATGCGGCGCGTGGTCGGTCGCAATGCAGTCAATCGTGCCATCAATCAGTCCCTCAAGCAGCGCCTCCCTGTCCGAAGCACCGCGTATGGGCGGATTCATCTTCCATTTGCCGTCTTCCATCAGCATGCTGTCATCGAGCAGCAGATAGTGCGGCGCTGTCTCGCATGTCACATCCACTCCGCTCTTTTTTGCATCCCGTATGATGCTTACGCTCTCCCTGCAGGATATGTGGCAAACATGGTAAGCGCAGCCCGTCTCGTCTGCCAGCTTAAGGTCCCTTTCTATCTGTCGCCACTCGGACTCAGAGCATATGCCCCTGTGTCCGTGCTCTTTTGCATATCTTCCGTCATGTATATATCCGCCGCGAAGCAGGCTGTTGTCCTCGCAGTGCGCGGTTATTATCTTTCCTAGCTCCTTCGCCCTAAGCATCGCTTCTTTCATCATATCATCCGACTGAACGCCGTGTCCGTCATCCGAAAATGCGATGCAGCTGCCCGCCATGGCTACGAGATCTGCAAGTTGCTCTCCCTTTTGCTCCATGGTTATTGCAGCATACGGATATACATGAATGCAGGCATCGCGGTCTATTATGTCCTGTTGCTCTTTGAGATGCTCCGGACTGTCAGACACCGGGCTGAGATTAGGCATGGTGCACACCGCCGTGTATCCTCCGTGCGCCGCAGCCTTGCTCCCCGTGGCTATGGTTTCTTTATAAGAAAAACCCGGCTCCCTGAAGTGCACGTGCACGTCACAAAAACCGGGAATTATCGTATATGTCGGAGAGAGTGCAATACCTGCGTCTCTCAGAAGTTTGATGTCAACTGTGGGGCTGAATGCCGGCTCCATATTTTCGTTGTGTTTCATGTAATTCCTCCGTCTTTTTACCTGACAAAATCTTACACGAAACTGATGAATTGTCAATGCCGGAACTTTGCCTCAGGCCTACGCCTCATGGACCAGTTTGCCATTGATGTCTTCTATTGTGATTGAGAAGCAGAGCGTCCTCGCTGCATCCTTGGCTATCTCTTTTTCGATATATTCAGGTGTGCATGGGAACTTATCGCAAAGTGCGCGGCTCCATTTGATTATTTCATCAAGGTCCTCAATCAGCTCGGCCTTTCCGAATACGATCACGCTCTTTACATACTTGGCCCAGTCGCCTTCCGTCTGGTATTCCTGTCCGAATACGCAGTAGGAAACCTTCGGATCCCTTTTGATTGCGTCAACTCTGTGGCCGAAGTCTGCACCGTGGAAATACAGTTTTCCTGTCTCCTCGTCATAGTAGTGGTTGATGGGAACACCGTAGGGATATCCGTCGTCGCCCTGCACTGAGAGCACGCCTCTTGTTTCCTTCTTGAGCACTTCTGTTATTTCTTCTTTGGAGAGCGCCTGCGGGCTTCTTCTCATCTTTCTGAACATGACTACCTCCTGATTATCCCTGCTCCTTTCGGCCTTGATTTCTTTGCGATTTCAACAGCCTCCTCGATATCCTCAATACCCTTTTTAAGCTTGTCTTCGTCCTCTGCGGCATCAGCGATGGCATCTTCAAGATCCTCGATGGTGATGGTTGTGAGTCGCTCCTCATCAACATCCTCAAGTTCAGACACCCTGGATGCCTGGTTGGTGATTATCCTTTCAAAGAGATTCCTGACTTCCCTCGCATTTGCGAAGTTCTCTCCTTTTGTTGCTTCGAGCCTTTCTATCTCTTTCTTTACGGCTCCCTCTGCCTCTTCGGTCAGCTTATATTGATATTTGTCGCACTGCAGTTTAAATATCTGCTTGAGTTCATCGACTGTGTAGTCGGGGAATTCAAAGAATTTGTTGAACCTGGACTTAAGTCCCGGGTTGCTGTTTACGAAGTTCTTCATGAGCTCGGTGTAGCCGGCTACTATGACCACGAACTTATCCCTGTGGTCCTCCATTGCTTTCAGAATCGTGTCAATCGCTTCCTGTCCGAAGTTCTCGCCTTCCTGGTTCAGAGTATATGCCTCGTCTATGAAGAGAACTCCGCCCATGGCTTCTTCGATTTTCTTCTGAGTCTTGATTGCGGTCTGACCCACGTAACCCGCGACCAGCCCGGACCTGTCTGTCTCCACGAGCTGTCCTGTGCTGAGTATGCCGATCTCTTTGTATAATTTGGCCAGTATCCTGGCTACAGTTGTCTTTCCTGTTCCGGGATTTCCGGAGAATACCAGGTGAAGAGAGACAGGCACGGTTTTCATGCCCTTTTCCTCTCTCATCTTCTGCACCTTGGCCAGCCCTATGAGTTCTTCCACGTCGTGTTTTACTGTGGATAATCCTATCAGCTCCTCGAGTTCTTCCATGCCGGACTTCTCAGGTTCTTTGGGCTCCTCACTTTTCTTTGTTTCATCCGATGCCGTCTGAACCGGAGCGAGCTCAGATTCCTCGCTCAGAACTTCCGTCTCGACGCTGAATTCTTCATTCTTAAGCGGCTTTTTCTTTGATTCGGGCACGGAAATTTCCGGCTTTTCGGATGCAGCCCCGTAGAAGTCGTCATATATATTTTTGAAATTAATGCCTCTGCTCATGCAAACCCGTTCCTCTTGCTAATCCGTTACGTCTATATCTGCTATGATTACCGGATTGTATCCCGGATACTTCTCTTTAATCTCTTCACTGAGTATATGTATTGCTTCTCCGTGTTTTATGTCGAAATTGGTGACCACATCGAATCTGATTATCTTCTTTTCATTGTCAATGTGGAAACCGTGCACGTTGAGAGCCCATTCATGAGCCATAACGAGCTCTTTGACCTCCCTCTCTATGGCGACCGCTTCGGCATCCGTGCTGTGAGAATAAACACCGATTCCGGTCATGATGACACCTGTCTCACGGAAAACCCTGTCAGCCAGCTTTCTGGTCAGCACATCCACCTGCTCTACATTATATGTGTCAGGAAGCTCAACATGCACCGAAGCGTATGCTTTGCCCGGGCCGTAGTCGTGCACGAACAGATCATATGCACCGCGTACATCAGGCTCCTCAACGATTATATCCTTGATTTTCCTGGCAACCTCAGGCTCTGCTCTTTTTCCGAGTATATCCGCTACCGTGTCGCTTATCATTTCGATACCGGCTTTGATGATGAAGCCCGAAATGATAACGCCGACATATGCTTCAAGGGAGATGCCCTTGAATGTGTACAGAAGTGCAGTGACCAGCACTGCAAACGAAAGCGCGGCATCCGAGAGCGCATCCGTGCCCGACGCCACAAGAGCGCCGGAGTTCACCTGCTCACCCTTGGATTTCACATATCTTCCCAGAACAATCTTGGTCACAACAGCCACCGCAATGATTATAAGCGAAACAGTCGAATAATTAACTGCCCCCGGATTGATGATCTTTTTAACCGACTCGATAAGGGATGTCAGCCCGGCGTAGAGCACGATGGCTGCAACTATGAGCGCGGAAAGATATTCCACCCTTCCGTGTCCGAGAGGATGATTTTTGTCCGGCTTTTTATTGGCAATTTTCGCTCCGAATATGGTAATTACTGACGAGAGTGCATCCGAAAGGTTGTTTACCGCATCGAGCACTACCGCTATGGAGTTTGAAACCAGACCGACGCCCGCTTTGAATACTGCAAGAAGGACGTTGGTCACTATGCCTACTATGCTTGTTCTTACGATTATTCTTTCTCTGTTATCCTGCATTTCAGATTTGCTTCCTTATCATTGAGGAATCATATTGTCACCCGAATATTATATACCCGGATCTGCTAATCACAAATATCTGTCGAATATCTCCAGCAGATTTCGTGCATTTTCGCTGATATTATCAGTTACTTCTTTAATGCTTTCCTTTGCTTCATAACCGGCCGTGATTATTTCAGTCAGAGCTTTGTTTCTCATCGAGCGCATGCTCTCATCCAGTTCCTGCTGCCTGTTTGAGGCTTCTCTTACTATGCTCTTTCGCATTGTGCCTATGTCGGCAAGTATCTGCATGAGTTCTCCCTGAGACTGCATCCACGAACCTTTAATCGGGTCATGCACACCGTAATCTCCTCGTTTGAATTTATCTATCACGACTCCATATCTCTCTGCAGCTTTTGCAACTGCATCCTCCCAGGATATGTATATCTCGTCTCCTGCTGCCGCTCCCACTCTTCTTACGGCCTCGGGGTGCTTTGCAAGTTCCTTCAGCATGGCAGCGAGCGATGCGGCATTTTCATCTATGAAAAAGCCGTTTCTGCCGTCTGTCACGCCCTCGGCAGCACAGCTGCCTTCTATTATAACGGCAGCTGTGTCGCTCGCTGCCGCCTCTCTTACGACAAGTCCGTTCGTATCGAAGGTGGACGGAAACAGGAATAGGTCCGCTCTCTGATACCAGGCTCTGAGCGTATCCCTGCCTGAAAGCATCCCCGTAAAAAACACCTTATCCGAGAGCCCGAGCTTTTCGGTATATGCCCTTATTTCATCTCCTTCATATCCGTCGCCCACAAATACCATGCGAAAATCAGTATCATCATGTCTCAGGCTGTCAAGAGCGTCGAGTATTATACCGATGCCCTTGTACCACATAAGGCGCCCTATGAACAGATAGCATGGCACGTCAGGCGGAAGGTCGTATCCGGAAGTCACCTCCCGGACGAGCTCATCCGGCACGCGCTCTCTCGGAAGATCCACGCCGTTTGGCATGACTATGTAATCTCCCTCATATCCTATGGATTTCAGGTTTTGACCTGCTCCCTCGCTTACCGTCCATATCTCATCACAGGCATTTACATTGAGCAAAAGAGCCTGCAGAGCTCCCTCCTGAAGCAGTTTGCTCTTGACGGCATTTGCTATGTCTATGTCATATTTGGTATGCCATGTGAGGACCAGGGGCAGATTCATCGACTCGGCAAGCTGCCTTGCCAGAACAGCCGATGAGGCCGGGCAATGCGTATGAAGGACTTCGATCTTTTCATCCCTTACCGCCTGAGCCGCCTCCGGCGAGAAAGGATAACCCGCCACATATCCGACGAGCTTTCTGGTGTCTATGCTCGGATATCTCACGACAGGAAATCCGTAACTGTCATCCGCGCCCGGAACGTTCGGCGTCACGACCAGCGAATGACCGTGTCTTTTCTCGATTATCTTCGCGTAATTCAAAACCGCATTGGACACTCCGTCCAGTATCGGCGGAAATGAATCATTCAAAAGACATATATTATGTTCTTCTTGTTTCATATTCATACCTTACATATTCTAACACAATAAACAGCCGGTGCAGGCTGTTTAAAAGTAATATAGCGGCGTAATCAGAACAACAGCTGTATCAAAAGCATATATCCTGCCATGACAGGGATCGATGTATAAAATGCCTGTTTCGCTGTCTCTCTTTTCATCTTAAGTCCCAATCCTCTTTTGTAAAAACTCCGAAGAGCGCCCTTGCTCTTCGGAGTCTTTTCTTTTCTCGTTTCAATCCGTTAAGGATTGACGGATTATGTAATATTCTACTTTCCGAGCTGTGCAGCTACTTCCTCTGCGAAGTTCTCTTCTTTCTTTTCGATACCTTCGCCTACTTCGAATCTGATTACCTTCTTCAGTGAGAGGTCCTTATCTACAGTTGCGAGATATTCGGAAACAGTCTGCTTGCCGTCTTCTGCTCTTACATAAGTCTGATCCAGGAGACAGATCTCTTTCAGTTCTTTCTTGACACGTCCGTCAACAAGTCCCTTGAAGATCTTGTTTTCGCTGATTTCGAGCTTGGCTGCAATAGCGAGACCTGCAAGCTTTGTCTTTGCTTCCTCTGAAAGGAAGTTAGGCAGGTAGTTGAAGTTGAAGCTCTTATCTGCTCTCTTCTCAGCCAGTGTGTCTACGTCTTCCTTGCTCCATACGCTGCCGACCTTTTCAAGCAGTCCGTTGAGAATCGGCTTAGGCAGTGTGAACGGATCGTTCAGAGCGCTCTCAAGAGTAACCTTTCTGAGGTTTGCAAGCTCATCCTCTGAAATCTCATCTCTGCTTACAAACTGCGGGTTCATTGCTGCAACCTGCATTGCGATATTCTTAAGTGCTTCCTTGTTGGCATCGTTGTCTGCGCCGTCAGCAGCGATGATAACACCGATGTTTCCGCCGCCGTGGATATATGTAGCCAGAACTTCTCCGGAAGCCTTGTCAATTCTTCTGATTGACATATTCTCTCCGATTTTTGCAATCTTTGCGGTCAGAACTTCACCGGCTGTTGCATCTTCAAAAGGCATGGCCTTGAAGGCTTCGATGTCGTTGCTTTCTGCTTCGAGAGCCAGTCTGGCCAGTCCCTCTACGAAACTGATGAACTCATCATTCTTGGCTACGAAATCTGTTTCTGAATTAACTTCCACGATCGCTGCGGATTTACCATCCTCTGAAAGAGCAGTCCTGACAAGACCCATTGCTGCGATCCTGCCGGCCTTCTTAGCTGCTTTGGAAAGTCCCTTTTCTCTCAGAACTTCTACCGCTTTATCGAGATCTCCATCTACTTCGACCAGGGCCTTTTTGCAATCCATCATGCCGGCGCCTGTCATTTCACGGAGTTCCTTTACCAGTTTTGCTGTTACCTCAGCCATTATTATTCCTCCTCTGCTTCTTCGGCAGCTTCTTCTGCTTCGTCTTCTGCTTCTGCTGCAGCCTCTTCGGCCTCCTCAGGAGCTTCGTCTGATTCGGCTGCAGGAGCAAAGCTCTCGCCCTGCTTAGCCTCGATGATGGCATCTGCCATTGTTCCTGCAATCAGCTTGACCGCTCTGATGGCGTCATCGTTTGCAGGGATGATGTAGTCAACATCATCAGGATCGCAGTTTGTATCCACAATGCCTACTACGGGGATACCGAGGATTCTTGCTTCCTTAACGGCAATCTTTTCTTTCTTGGGATCTACCACGAAGATTGCTCCCGGCATGCCCTTCATGTCTTTGATGCCGCCGAGGAATTTCTCGAGCTTGTCAGCCTCAGCCTGGAGCTTGAGTGCTTCTTTCTTGGCATACTTGTTGATTGTGCCGTCAGCTTCCATCTCTCTGATCTCAT
>ONJG01000044.1 GCA_900318105.1 uncultured Eubacteriales bacterium | reverse complement strand
GGTGTCGCCGTTTGTTGCGAGTACTTAGAATACTCCGTCGCCGAGCTCGAGGATTGATACATCGAATGTGCCGCCGCCCAGGTCATAAACCAGGATCTTGTGGCTTCCGGTGTCCTTATCGAGGCCGTATGCGAGTGATGCGGCTGTAGGCTCGTTGATGATTCTCTTTACATCAAGTCCTGCGATCTTACCGGCATCCTTTGTAGCCTGCTTCTGTGCGTCTGAGAAGTATGCAGGAACTGTAATTACAGCCTCTGTTACCTTCTCTCCGAGGTAAGCCTCAGCATCTGCCTTCAGTTTCTGAAGGATCATGGCTGAGATGTCCTGCGGTGTGTAGTCTTTTCCGCGAAGATTTACTTTGTAATCCTCGCCCATGTGTCTTTTGATTGATGCCACAGTGCCTTCTGGCTCTGTGATTGCGATTCTCTTGGCTGTCTCGCCTACGAGTCTCTCTCCGCTCTTTGTGAACGAAACCACTGACGGGGTGGTTCTTGCACCCTCGGAGTTAGTGATAACCGTAGGCTCTCCGCCTTCGAGTACTGCTACGCAGCTGTTGGTTGTACCAAGGTCAATTCCTATTACTTTTCCCATTTTTATTTCCTCCTATTTGCATAGATTTATTAACTTTTTTTGTTGACGGCCACCATCGAAGGTCTCACGACTTTGTCGTTGAGCTTGTAGCCCTTTTGCATCACCTTGCTGACTTTGCCGTCTTCGTATTCTTCTGTCTGTTCTGTCATCACGGCGTTGTGCACGTTCGGATCGAAGTCCTCACCGAGCGCCTCTATCTCTTTAACGCCTGCTTTCTCAAGAGCGGCTTTTAGCTGTTCGAATATGAGCTGCATGCCTTTGGCGTAGTTCTTAAGCTCCTCGTTTTCGGAAGCCTCAGCCTCTCCGCCGAGCGCTCTTTCGAAGTTGTCCAGTACCGGGAGCAGGTCATTCACTATTCTCTCGTTTGCGAATGCGTGAATGTCCGTTTTTTCCTTGGCTGCCCTTCTCTTGAAGTTCTGAAACTCCGCCATCAGCCTCATATATCTCTCGGATTCCTGTTCCTCCGCCGAAGGCTCATCTTCTTTCTTTTCTCCGGCAGCATCCTCCGCCTGCTCTTCGGCTTTTTCTTTGCTTTCCTCCGAAGCCTCAGCGCCTTTATCTTCAGTCTCTTCTGCTTCAGCCTTTTCTTCGGCTTCCTCTGCAGCTTCTTTACCGGCTTTTTCTTCGGCTTCGTTTCCATCCTCTATGGGGATGTTGTTTTTCTTTTCTTCTGACATCAGTCTTTTTTATCCTTTCAGTCTGTATTTATGTTCTCAGTCCTTGCCCTGTTCTTTACTCTCTGCTTCGCTTCCGTCCGTGAGTTTGAATGTCTCGCTCAGGTTGTTGGTCAGATATTCCATTATCGAGGTAACCTCGTCATATTTCATCCTCGTAGGTCCTATGACTCCGATCTTTCCGACGAGTTTGCCGTCCACATGGTAGGTCGCAGTGATCAGCGTGCAGTCCTTTAAGGAATCATTTTCCTCACCTATGGTGACCACGACGCCGTCGTCCCTTGCGAGCATCTTCTGTGTGAACCAGTCCTTCTGGGCGAATAGCTCCATGAAGTCACGCGCCCTGTCTATGCTCGAGTACTCAGGCAGATTGAATATATTCGTCATGCCCTCCATGTACAGATTTACGTTGAGCATGTCCTCGAGCGTCCTGATGAAGCTCGGCATTACGTTGCCCCGGAGTGCGCTCATGGCCTCTATGTCCGTTCCCACATCCTCGATGATGTCGCTTTTGAGCGCGTCATCCAGCGTGCGGCCCTTGTAGTTCACCGTCATGTTCTTGCTGAGAATATCCAGCGACTCCTGAGTGTACGGAACCTGCAGCCTGAGAGTCGTGTTTGTAACATTTCCGCTCTCGCCTACTATCATGAGGATTACCGTTCTCTCATCGACCGGCATCAGCCTGATGAAACTTATGGTCTCTTCATTTGTGGCCGGCGTCATGGCAAACGACGCGAGGTTTGTTATCTCAGACAGCAGCTCTGCAGCATGTCTTATGGTCCTGTCGAACTCGTCGCGGCTTGCGGCAAGTCTCTCATTGATGAGCCTTTTATCCTTTGCGGAGAGGTTCTTTCTCTTCATCAGATTGTTTACATACAGCCTGTATGCCTTATCCGACGGAACCCTTCCTGCCGATGTGTGAGGATGGGTCAGATAACCCATGTCCTCAAGGTCCGACATCTCGTTTCTTATGGTCGCAGGGCTGACACCGAGATCGTATTTCTTGGCGATAGAGCGCGAACCGACCGGCTCGGCGTTCTCCACATAGTCTGTGATTATCGCCTGCAGTATCTGTAATTGTCTTTCGCTCAGATCCATGTCCATCCTCCCTGTTTTAGTTTCTTGTTTGTTAGCACTCGTCAAGTTAGAGTGCTAATTCCAATACACAATATACTCGCTATACGACCCCGTGTCAATACCTTTTTATACATCGAAGTCTCCCACCAGCTACGCCAATACTTATCCCAAATATGAGTTTTTTGAGTCAACCTACATTTTTTGCTTAAACAAGCAGAATTATGTAGGTTAAAAAATGAAAAACAAAATATTTATACATCGCGATGTATATATACCCTGTTTTTTGCAGTTTCGACCCTTTATTTGCCAAAAATGAATATGAGATTATCAAAAAACCTACATAATCGCGAGGTATATCGCGAATTATGTAGGTTTTATCCAAAAACTCCTTTTTATGCTCTCGGTTAAGCGTCCCCGAGTATATGGCTTACGAAGTACGGCAACTGTTTCTGCCACCAGGGCCAGTCGTGGTTCACATCATAGCCCCAGTAATCCGCCCAGTGTGTGATGCCCTTTTCCTCCAGCACCACATGCAGCTCGTTGAGGTCCTCTCTCATCTCATCCTCCCAGGCTCCCTGCCCCGAGCAGAATATGATGGCACTCTTTTCATACCAGTCCATCCACGGGTGGTCTTCCGGCATGCCCTTTAAGAATTCTATAGGCGAATTCGCATATGTCAGGTCGTCATGGTAATCATGGAAGAAATATGATGTGTCATACAGACCGCTCAGGGCTATCATCCCGCAGAATATGTCCGGCCTTCTGAAGAAGAAGTTCGCCGCATGCGTCGCTCCCATGCTGCAGCCCGTCGTGATTGCGCGTTCGCCCTCACGAAGATATTTCGGCATCAGTTCATCCGTCACGTAGTGGAACCATCTCTCCTGCTGCTCGAGCCTCCATCTCGGATCTCCGCCCTCGTTGGACCATGTCTCTTCATCTATACTGTCCACGCAGAGTACTCTGAGCTTTCCTGCCTCTATCCACGGGGCTATGGAATCTATCATTCCGAAATTGCGGAAGTCATATGTATGTCCATTCTGCGGTCCGAATGCGACTAAAAGTCCGCCCGCATCCCCGAACACCGCATGCTCCATATCCCTTCCGAGTATCTCGCTGTATTCTTTATGGTAATAATCGTTCATTATAATATCCTTTCTGTCATCCTGAGCGTAGCGAAGGATCTTATCTACGCTCATGTACAAAAGCTATGAATTCATGCGCGGCCGCGTCGTCCGCCGCATGGGCCGTATACATCTGGTTGCCCATGGCGCCGGAGAGGATGTCCGGCATCCTCTCGCACATAGCCATCTTATCTCCGTAACGCTCCATTATCTCCTCATGGCTATGTACGTACTCGCGGCCGTCCTTTCTGCTCGCATATACGCATACGTGATGATCTCCGCTGTCCGGAGTGAGCCTTTTATCATCCGTCACCATTTCCGCATATATCTCATACACATCCGTAGAGTGCGCGTAGTTCATCATGTCCGGTGTGTAGCCGCCCGCAGGCCTCATATTTACCTCAAGTCCTACGAAGTCTCCGGCCTCTCCGAGATTCGGCCGCGCTTTATCCAGTTTGAAGAATTCAAAATGCACGAATCTGCTTTTTACACCGAATGCTTTAATCGCCCTTCTGCCGAGCTCCCTGAGCTGATCCGGCACCTCCGCCATCACATAATATGCGAGGTCAGGGCCTCCGCCCACTATGTCAGCAATCGACGGCGGAAACCAGTTTGATGATTCAAACAGAGGATTGCCCTCGGAATCGCAGATAGCATCATACGAGTAGATGTTACCCTCTATGAACTCCTCCATAAGATACGGCACATCCGGTTTGTTCGCAAAGAAGGCATCCAGGTCTTCGTCATTCTCTATCTTCCACGAGTCCGCAGCACCTACTCCGTTATCCGGCTTTACGAATGCGGGATAGCCTCCTATCTCGATGAGAAACCTCAGGGCATCGGCCTTGTTTCCCACCTTGTGGCATCTGGCCGTCGGTATGCCTGCCTTCTCGTAATATGGCTTCATGCCGGATTTGTGCTTCCATGACCTGAGCAGATCCGGATGCACTCCCGTCCTGATATTGAAATCCTCGCGTATCATGGCATCCTGCTCGAGCCAGTACTCGTTGTTTGATTCGATCCAGTCTATCTTTCCGTATTTAAATGCAAAAAATGCAACCGCACGGTAAACCTGGTCGTAGTCCTCCATGGAGTCCACATGGTAGTATTCCGTCATTGCATTCTTGAGTGAATCATCCAGCGTGTCGTACGGGGCATCACCTATGCCCAGCACATTGACGCCGCGCCCTTTCAGACGGTCGCAAAACTGCCAGTACACCCTCGGAAAATATGGCGATCTGAAAATAAAATTCATTTGTCCCTACCTCTTTCCTTTAATAATCTTTTCGCTTTGAATGTTTTGCAGCGACCTCATGCGGTCGAGCGCGACTGCAGATGGTCTGCCAGCGAAAAAAGCGCTTGCGCGCTTTTTGTTTTCGCTGTATGTAATTATACACCTTTTCGCGTATTATTTCTCGCTCTGCATCTCATCCCTTACCTCGATGAAAGCTTGGACGGCTCTGTCGATGTCCTCCTTTGTATGGCTCGCGCAGACCTGTGTCCTTATCCTGGCCTTGCCCTTCGGCACCACGGGGTACGAGAATGCAACAACATAGATGCCTTTATCCATCATGCGTCGGGCAAACTCAGCCGTCATCTTCTCATCATAGAGCATGACTGGTACGCAAGGGTGCGTGCCCTCGATGATGTCAAAGCCGTTATCTACGAGTTTCTTCCTATAATATGCGGTTATCTCTTCGAGGTGGTCGCGAAGCTCAGTGCTCTCTTCGAGCATGTCCAGCATCTCAAGGCTCGCTCCGACTATTGCGGGCGCGACGGAATTTGAGAAAAGATACGGGCGGCTCCTCTGGCGGAGGAGATCGATAATCTCCTTTCTTCCGGATGTATATCCGCCGGATGCTCCTCCGAGGGCTTTTCCGAGAGTTCCTGTGATGATGTCAACTCTGCCCTCGACTCCGTTGTATTCCGGAGTTCCGCGGCCTTTTGCGCCGACAAAACCGACCGCATGGCTGTCATCGACCATGACGAGCGCTTCATATTTGTCCGCCAGATCGCATACTCCTTTGAGGTTGCATATGATGCCATCCATGGAGAACACACCGTCTGTCGCAATCAGTTTAATGCGCGCACCTGCTGCATCAGCCTCTTTAAGTTTTTCCTCAAGGTCTGCCATATCGTTATTCTTGTACCTGTATCTTTTGGCTTTGCAGAGCCTGACTCCGTCTATTATGGATGCGTGATTCAGCTCGTCGCTTATGACCGCATCTTCATCTGTAAGCAGGGTCTCGAACAGTCCGCCGTTTGCATCAAAGCATGATGAATATAGAATGGTATCCTCTGTTCCGAGGAACTCGCTTATCTTTTTCTCGAGCTGCTTGTGAATGTCCTGGGTTCCGCATATGAACCTGACTGAGGCAACTCCGTACCCCCTCTCATCATAAGTTCTCTTTGCAGCCTCGATTATCCTCTTGTTATCTCCGAGCCCGAGGTAGTTGTTGGCACACATGCACAGCATCTCGCGCCCGTCATCGAGCACCACATGAGATCCCTGAGGTGAGACCAGCGGTGCTTCTCCTTTGAACAGCCCTGCATCTCTTATCTCATCCACGATCCCTTTATACCCTGCGAGTATTTCTTTGCGGTTCATTTCTTCCTCCCTACTGTTCATTCACATGCGACCAGTCCATGACAATCTTACCCGACTGTCCGGATATCATGGTCTCAAAGCCCTCTTCGAAATCCCTCACGTCTATCCTGTGAGTGATGATCTTCTTTATATCAAGCCCCGCCTGCAGCATCATGGTCATCTTGATCCAGGTATTCCAGACCTTGCGGCCGTATATCCCCTTCATGGTGATGCCGTTGAATATGACCCTCTCAAGATCCACGTTAGCAGAGCTGTCCTGCAATCCTAGCAGGGCAATCTTCCCTCCGTTTACCATCCTGTGTATCATGTCGTTCAGAGCGGCCTCGCTTCCGGACATCTCAAGGCCTATGTCAAAGCCCTCCGTCATTCCGAGCTCTTCCATGACATCATCAAGTGTTTCGTTTGCGAGGTTGACGGTCCTGGTAGCTCCCATCTTAAGAGCCAGGTCCAGGCGATAGTCATTGAAGTCCGTCACCACAATATTCCTCGCGCCCGCAAAATTCACTATCGATGCCGCCATGGCACCTATCGGGCCGGCGCCTGCAATCAGCACGTCCTCTCCCAGGCATTCAAATGAAAGCGCCGTGTGCGTGGCGTTGCCGAATGGGTCGAATATGGCGTAAAGTTCTTCCTCGATGTTCGGATTGCAGGGCCACACATTGCGCGCGGGTATCACGAGGTACTCGGCAAATGCACCCGGCCTGTTCACACCGACTCCCTTGGCATTCTTGCAGAACTCCTTTCTGCCCTCCTGACAATTCCTGCATTTGCCGCATGTGATATGCCCCTCTCCGGAGACGAGATCTCCGATCTTGTAGCCGCGTACAGCAGAACCGATCTCGCATATCTCTCCGACATATTCGTGGCCCACTGTCATGCCCACCGGAATGGTCTCCTCGGCCCATTTGTTCCATTCATATATATGGACATCCGTGCCGCAGATGGCCGTCTTGTGTATCTTTATCTTGACATCATTCGGTCCGACCTCGGGAACCGGAACCTGCCTCATCCAAAGGCCCCTCTCCGGTCTCTCCTTGATAAGAGCCCACATCAGCTCAGCATTGCTTTCTGACATGTGACACCTCCTTTTTCGTCTCTTTCAATTATATAAAAGAGCTGCACACTGCACCATATTATTAATAAAAAAGTAAAAACCGGCTGCGGACCATATTGATCCGCAGCCTGAAATCAGCTCATGTTATGCTCTTCTGCGCCTCACGATAAAGACAAATGTCGCTGCAAGCGCTGCTCCCATAATGCATATCCACACATAAAGATCTGCATCGTCGCCCGTAGCGGCTCCCTCCGAGCCGTCGGCATCTTCTGCGTCTGCCTTGACCCACTGAGCCACCAGCGTGATTTCACCGCCGTCTCCCTGCTCATGCAGATACTCAATGAAATCATCGGGGTTCTTGAATATGAGGTCGTTGCCATTCGCATCCTTCAGGTAAGTGCCATCAGGCAGTTTGGCTTTGAAGCCTATAAACTCGTAGCCTTTGCGCGTGAACTTATTTGCCTTTGATGTCGCGGCATCATCTTCGCCGGTAAACTTCTGGTCACCCATCTTGCCTTTTCCGCCATTCGGATCGTACTTGATGGTGTACTTGTTCGGTGCATAAATCGGCGTGAATTCGACGTTTCCTGTTATCTTGACGGATTTCGGATCATCAGTCTCTCCCGTCTCAATCACCTTGCCGGTCTTGTCCTTGATCACATACGTATACTTGCCGGTGAAGTGCCACCCCTTAGCCGGCGTGACGCCGTTACCGCCTGTAACGGCATTGTTGTAATCCTCGCCCTTCTGGTCGCCCTTACCGTCGCTCTTTCCGTGGTCGCCGTTGTGGTATATGACCGTGTAGGGCTCTTTGGTATATACGACATGCACATCCTCAGCAGGACCAGGCTCTGTCACTGTAGCCGCCTGAGCGGACTTATTGGCAGTCCAGGTCTTCTCGTCCACATGTCCCGGATTCGGAACTGCCGGGAATTCAGCAGGCTCCCAAGGCGCCCACTCGAGGACCTCACCTGTCTCAGGATCAACCCTCTTTGCATGACGTTTCATCGTGACCTTCTGAGTGATGGTAGCAGAAGCTTCTTTTCCGTCTTCGGTCAGATAAGTGTAGGTAATGTTGCGGCTCGCCTCATCCTCAATAACCGGATCTACGATGTGCGGCGTGTATGTCGTCCTGGCCTTTGTTCCGAACTTATCGGTTCCCGTCACTTCAAGAGGTCTGGGGTTACCTACATAGTCCTTGCTTGGCGTGTAAGTGACTGTACCGTCGTCATTAAGCGTGTAGGTTCCGACGGTGTTGCCCTCATCATCTACCGCAGGAACGGATTTGCCGTCGACTTCCTTACCTGTCGTAGGATCAACCAGCTTGATGGTAAGCTCGTTCGGAGTTCCATCGGTATAAGTCTCAGTCTCCATTTTGAATGGTAAAGCTCCATTCTGAGGTTTATTTGGAAGTCCATATGTCCTGTCAGGTGTAGCACTCACGCCCAGTGGTGAATATATGACCTTTTCGAACAGGTCTTTATCACGCGGACGCACTGTCTCATCTTCCACCTTCGGTCTGTCTACGGTGTAACCGTCGATATCACCGCTCTGCACTTCCGGGAAGGTTTCCGTCGGATTGCCGGGATATGTAATCTCACCTGT
This sequence comes from uncultured Eubacteriales bacterium, assembly GCA_900318105.1. Taxonomy (GTDB): domain Bacteria; phylum Bacillota; class Clostridia; order Peptostreptococcales; family Anaerovoracaceae; genus Crickella. The sequence continues at coordinate 26,836 of ONJG01000044.1, read as the reverse complement.
GTCCGGATTGACGATACCCTTAAATGTCACGGTCTGTATAACTGTCTTCGGATTACCTTCACCATCTAATACAGGGGCACCATTTGAATATTCATAGACTATGGTGCGCTTGACCGTTGTTTCAGTGTCACAGATGTGTGGCGTATATGTGGTGTCAGCTGAAAGGCCATTTGCATCCGTGCCGCGTACACCCACCGGTGTTGGGTTGCCGACAAATCCCGTGACCGGTGTAAATGTGATTTTACCGTCCGCATCAACAGTATAGATTCCCTCCGGAACCGTGACGCTGTTTACTGAATTACCTGTCTTCGGATCGATGAGTTTTACTTCCTTGATTACGTTAGAACCGCCCTCTATATCTGTCTCCGTAGTGACTTTAAACATATCCTTGCCACTGACGGACTGAGGCTGATCCTTTTCGCCCCAGGTCTGCTTCGGTGTGCCTTCAGGCGGGGTTACCTCGTTTGTGACTTTGCCCTTGTTATATGCCGCTGCCTTCTCGCCGGACTTGCTCTCAGCATCAGTGGCTGCATTATCATAGGCCGGTGCATTATAACCATTCAGCGCGGTTTCAGTTACGCTGTATATTGCTTTGCGGACGATTGGCTTTCCTTCGCTGTCCTTATCACCTACGTACTTTGGAATATTGTGCCACTTGAACACTATTTCCGTTCCGTCTGCGCCCTTCTTTGTTTCAAGGATACCTGATGCGGGATCATCGCCGCTGGCCGGCACATATGGCGCCACGGTTTTCGGCTGAAGCTTGAGTGCATCTGTATCTGCAAGCACCTTGCCATTCTCTTTCAGCGTATAGTTTTCCTTCAGCTTGGTGACATCTCTGTCGAAGTCTTCATCGGAACTATGAGTCCTTTCCGCACCCGTCGCTCCGTTTTCTTTCCAGATCTTGGTGACCTCGAAGTCCACGGTCTCCAGAGTGTTCTTCACCTTGCCGGTGTAGGAGACGACCTTGACTTCGTCCAGCGTTGCCTGTTCGTCATCTTTTTTTACATCGGAGACTTCCGACTCATAACCGACAAGATACTTGCTGGCATCGCTCTTATCGAGCTCGTTTCCTTCTGCATCGGTCTCACGCAGGGTGTAGGTAATAGATTTACCGTTGCCGTCAACTTCGGAGAGCTCGTTAACGTAGTATGTGTCGCCTTCTTTGGCAGACTTATATTTCGGAACCTGGACTCCGCCTACCTCGTTATATCCATCAGGCTCCATAGGAACGTACATGTGAGGGTTACTCTCAGACCGCGCATAATAGATATCCTTCGGAAGATCTGATGTCGTACCAACGACCTTAACCTTGCTGTAGTTCACATCTGTTTCAGCGTATTCGCTCAGATAGTCGTCGCCATAGCCTTTCTTGTTGCCCCAGGTCTTGGTCTGAACATTGCCGCTCTCTGTTGCTGCCAGCTTCTGCGGCGGCAATACGTCTTTTGTCTTTGTGCCGCCAATTGTAGCATCGATATGGAACCATACATCCTGGCGCGTGTTGAATGCATTGCTGAAGTCATCCCAGGTCTTCTCCGCATTCACGACAACCAGCGGGATGTTCACGATCTTGCCGCCCCAGGTGTCGTTGTGCTTGGTGATGGCTTTGTCGTGATCGGAGAACACAGACATGTATGCGTGGTTGGAGCTTGCCGCGTCCTTTATTACCTCGCCTGAATTATCAACATCCTTAGTTGATGCAAGAGCCCAGGCCGAAAGGGGTCCGCTAAAACCAACCTTATAAACCTCTCCGACGGCGTCGGGGTCGAACCCTTTGTGATTCTTTGCTGTATCGATGACGCCGGGTGCCTCGGCTTTGCTGTTGTCGTATTCCACGAGCGCCCAGCCCGGAGCGTCTTCTGTTACGAACCAGTAATTGCGCTCTACATGGTTTATGTTGTGAGCGGATGGCTTCGTCTCGATAGGAAGCGCAGACCATTCTTTTCCACTCTTGGTCTTGTAGCCCGCAGCCGGATAGCGAATCTTCCAGACCGGATAGCCATCGGCATCTGTCTCCGCTATAACATTCGTTTCATCTGCATTATCTGCGTCCGCCTTTACCACTTCAAAGGTAACCGGCTCGCCATTCTTTTCGTATTCAAGACGGATGGTATATCTCTCATCGACTCTCCTGCTGTCCGGGTCGTTCGGGTCGTCATATGTATAGGAAACAAGGTCGTTTCCTTCCAGGTAATACACAGTGATATCGGGGGCTTCGCCTATTTCCAGCGCATTGTTTTTCAACTCGTAGCTTTTGCCGCCGCCAGTAAATGTGTTGCCGGTAATGGTGTACTTGGTGTTATCAATGGTAACTTCCTTGAATTTGTAGGCATATGGTGTTGCCGTTAGTTTAAGGCTAGTGGGAGCTTGTGTTTTGCTTTTCCAAACCTTATAGAAGTAGTAATCTGCCGTAAAATCGGCATGGATGTGACGCGGATCGTCCATGTTAGGCAGCGTCACATCAATCGAACCACCGGCATTCGCTTCAAAGGTAATGCTGCCGTAGGGGTCATCCGTAATGGCAACCTTACCATCCGTCAGGGCATGCTCGATCCCGGTGCTATCCTTGATCTTCGTCACAGCACCGCTGTCGTCGTAGATGGGGGTAAAGGTTTTCGGATTCCCTAATGCTTTTGCACCAATTTTGATGGTATCTATGCGGTATCCGTCCTCGGGCACCACGGTAACAGTTGCATCCGTACCCTTGCCCATGGTGACTGTGCCCTCGGCGCGATTAACCTTGCAATCGCCGGCAATGTCGTAGGTTTCAAAGTAGATACCACCGCCGGTGCCGTGGGTCTGCTCCACGTAGGTATAAATGGAGTCGTCGAAAAGATTCGTACCAATATTTCCGGCATTATGCATCGAGCCAGACCATTGCAGCTTGAAGCCCGAGGCGTCCATCAGTACCGCAAATCCGGTGTCGAATGTTCCACGGTCGCCGCGGCGGTCTCCAAACGAGCCATCTCCCAGATAGTCGAAGATTTGCTTGTTCGTCATCTGCTTCCAAGGAACAATATTATTATTCTCGTCCTTAATCTTTCCCTGGAGCTGCTTCTTGAAGTTGTCACTTATTGTGTACGAATCCAGGTCAAGCTTTGCCGTGGTATCCGCATTGCGCGAATGATTGCCAAGGGCGGTACGTATTTCGCTGGCTAAAGTAACGCTCGCTCCCGACCAGTTGGCGAGAGCGTCTTTGAAGCTTTCATTCTTGTCGCGCAGCATCACGTTGCCAACACCCGAGAAACGTACGCCATTTGCATGCGACCCGCTCCCCGTCTTTGTTATGTGAAGAGGAGAAGTGCGCACCTCATCCGATCCAGGACGTACCGGAATCCAGCCGGTGGCCCTTGTCGTTTCATGCGCATGGTCGTAGTAAGGCGTGACCGCATAAGAAAGCGAACCGTCTACGATGGTTAGCGCTTCGTTGAACATATATTTATCTTCTCCGGCAATGGAGCGTCCCCATTGGCTCTGGAAGTTTTCAATGTCCATGTCCTTGGCTGCGTAAGAGATGCTTCCCTTCACAGGATTGTCCTCTGAGTCGGTTACCTTGATATCAAGGTCGATAATGACGCCAGTCGCCGCAAGGGTATGTTTGTCAACAATCCAACCGTTGCCGCTAAGGCCCGTGCCCTGCAGAGACTCTCGCATTTCATCGGCTGTTTTCGCCACATATTCCTGGGTGTTAATGTAGTCGCCGTTTTTCTTCTTAAGATGCGCACCCAGATTTAGTTCATTTGCTAGCTGCAAGGTAATAACGGCATTGTCCTGCGTAGCCGTAGTCTCAATTTCTACCCTGGTAGCCGTTATAACCAGGTTTCCCTTGGTGCCGTCTTTTAGGGTCGCAGCATCGCGATACGTGATTCTGTAGAGGTATTCCAATCCCAAACTGGAAGCATCGATGATATTTTTCTGACCATCGGCCGGAGCAGGCTTCGAGTCTCCTCGCCAATCCTCCGGAGTGTTACCCAGATAGCCCTTAACAGGTCCTACATAGGCAATAATGGGCGCAACATCATCGGCCAGGCCGCTGCCATCGCCCAGAGGATCCATTACCACCGCAAATTCTTTTGTTGAATCCGTTAGCCCACTGTAGTTTGCACCGGCAATCCATTTGAAAGGAGCCCCTTGTGCAATCTCAATCGTAAAATCGTTGTCCGCGTCCCAATTCAGCTTTTTTGTGTCGATGTAGGTATTGCCGTAGGGAAGAACGTTGGCAAAGTCGTTGGGATCCTCGTCAAAATATATATCGGGATCAGAATCGTTCGTTTTCTGTTTTCCCGACTTGGCGTTGCCACCTCGGTAAACCGCACCCGGAATTACTGTTTCGTAGGTCAACGGAGTTGTGGAATAACCGTTGTTTCCGTAAGAAAGACCTGCTTTTTGGTCATTAAGGATAGGCCTCCCCGCCTCTTCCTCAGGGTTCTTTCCCATCACATACGAAGAGTAATCCGGCATTGAAGGAGCATCGCCTTTTAACACCATCTTACAGTTATCACATGCCTGCTTGTTCTTATCACCCGCGGCCTTGGCATATGCTTCCTCAGTTACCCCTCCTATTCCGGTGAGGACGGCCGTCGCGACCATAAAAAAAGCCAGCATTACTGACAAAGATCTGCTGATTGTTCTTTTTGCTCTGTTGTTCTTACCCATAATTTACCGTTTCCTTAACAGTTTTAATTTTAAAATTATTCATCTCTAGCAGCCGGTAAACGCGATTAAATAATCACATTCGACTGCATAGTCATAATTACGTTAATTATACAATCTTGGCGCTTTTATGTAAACAAAAAAGGTCTTGTATTTTCTTACAAAACCTTAAGTTTTCAAGCTTCAGAAGACAAACACCGGCTCCAGCAGATCCTCCATGCTGCACCCAAGAGTACGGGCCAGCCTGAGTATTGTTTCAGTCTGTCCTTTATTGATGTCTTTATTGCGCTGTTCGTACCAGCTTCTCGCCTGCAAGTATGTAATCCTTGATTTCATCCTCCAGATTGCAGTCGCAAAACAAAAATCCCTTGATTTTACAAGGGATTCAGGTGGTGGCCTATATTGGACTTGAACCAATGACCTACAGGTTGTCACCCTGTCGCTCTCCCAACTGAGCTAATAGACCGTATTTGCGACGTCGCTGTTTATTATAAAGCTTATGTGGTAGAAAATCCACCTTTTTTTCGGGAAATATACCATATTTGCGCCCGGCTTTTGATGAGTCGTGAATAATGCAGAAAGAACAAAAAAATACACATATTATTGGCCGGATTTCCTTGCCTATACAGGCTCTCAGATGGTAGAATCAAGTCAATAGGAAACGGAAATTATGAAAATAGTTTCCGAGTTGAAATCTGAGGGATGAAAGATGACAACAGTGACCAGTGACGAACTGAGAGTTCGCATCCTTGACGAAGCTGCGAAATGGTTTGATTCCAAGGGCACGAGATTTACTATGGACGATCTCGCCCGCTCTTTAGGCATGAGCAAAAAGACCATATATACGGTATTCCGCGACAAGCGGTCGATTATGATTGAAACAATCGACCGTTTTTTTGATGATGCCCTGGCAGAGGAAAAGAGCATCATCGCTGATGAGAATCTGAATACAGTTGAAAAGCTCCTCAAGGTCATCGGACGGGTTCCCGAAAGATACGTTCACACGGACCTCAGCCAGCTGAATGTACTCAAGGAAAAATACCCGAGCGTATACAAGCACTGGCAGTCCTGCAGGGAGAGCTACTGGTTCGGTGCGGAGGCCCTGCTCAAACAGGGAATCGAGGAAGGCTCCATCAGGCCCATATCCCTTACCATATTCAAGACCATGTTCCAGTCGACGATAGAGACATTCTTCCAGAAAGATGTGCTCGTTGAGAATAAGATTTCGTACCAGGATGCTCTGGCGGAGGTCGCCTCCATACTGGTCAACGGAATCATCATAAAATAGGTATTAATTTATAAGATACAAATACAAATTAATTGTAAGATGAAAGAGAGGGAAAGATGGCAAAGGCAAAGAAACCAATGACACGAGACGAGAAGATCTTTAAACTCGCAAAGATCATCACGGACCGCAAGGACGTTCTGCTCGGTCTCGAAAAAGTTTCCACAGATTCTCCCGAGTACTGGGGAATCGACTGCGGCTATCAGTACATCGTCAGAAGATACGGACAGAATATCGCTGACGACTGCCTGGATGCCGCACTCAAGATGGGCAAGCGTAAACCAAGAACGTTTGCCGTAATGAAAGAGCTCACAGGTTATGACGATGAGCATCTCAAGACAGTCCTCGAGGCACTCGGCCAGTTCGGTCTTGTAGAGTGGCACAACGAGAACCTCGACGGCAAGAATCCGAATCACGAGAGACGTTACGTACTCGACATGTTCGTACCGGGCGCCGCAGAGATTATGGTCATGAGAGACCAGATCATGCCGGAGACACCGCAGGTTGCGGACTTCTTCGAGCGTATGACTTACCTGCCTCTCGCCGGCATCACACAGATGGTCGGCAAAGGCGGTAACGGTATCGGAATGCATGTAATTCCTGTAGAGAAAGCCATCCCTGCAGAGTGCGAGTCGCTCGACATCGAGCACATCTCCTACTGGCTCAAGAAATATGAAGGCCACATCGGTATCGGTATGTGCTCCTGCCGTAAGCAGCAGACAGAGCGTGGCGAGGGATCCGGAGATATCATGCAGTACTGGTGCATGGGCCTCGGCGACTTCGCTGACTACTGCAAAGAGACAGGCATGGGATACGACATCACTTACGATGAAGCTATCGAGATTCTCGAGGCTGCAGAGGAAAAGGGTTACGTACATCAGGTCACAAACATCGACGGAGAAAACAAAATCTTCGCTATCTGCAACTGCGCAATAGGTGTTTGTAACGCCCTTCGTACATCGCAGCTCTTCAACACACCTAACATGTCGGCTTCCGCATATGCATCCGAAGTCGATCCTGAGAAGTGCGTTGCCTGCGGCAAGTGCGTGGAGGTTTGCCCTGCCGGCGCTGTCAGACTCGGACAGAAGCTCTGCACCAAGCACGGCGAGATTGAATATCCAAAGCAGGAGCTGCCTGACAGCAACTTCTGGCCTGAGGAAAAGTGGAACTGGAACTACAAGAACGAAAACGGCGTTATCCAGACATGGCCTACAGGTACGGCACCTTGTAAGTCTGCCTGCCCGCTTCACATCTCCATCCAGGGATACATCGACATGGCATCCCGCGGAGAGTACCAGGAAGCTCTCAAGCTCATCAAGAGAGACAACCCATTCCCTGCAGTATGCGGAGCCATCTGCTGCAAGTACTGCGAGGATGAATGTACAAGAGGCACAATCGACGAGGCTCTGGCAATCGACGACATCAAGCAGTTCATCGCAGCCAAGGATCTCGAGGCAGAAACCAGATATGTACCTCCTATGGTATCCACCACAAGAGAGCGCTTCGACCAGAAAGTTGCCATCATCGGTTCGGGCCCTGCAGGTCTCTCCTGCGCATACTTCCTGGCTATCGAAGGATACAGCCCGGTGGTATTTGAAAAGAACCCTGTACCGGGCGGCATGATGACACTCGGTATTCCTAACTTCAGACTTGAAAAAGACGTTGTAAATGCTGAGATCGATATCCTCAAAGAGATGGGCGTTGAGTTCAGATGCGGCGTTGAAGTCGGTAAAGACGTTACGATTCCTCAGCTCAGAGAAGAAGGCTTCAAGGGATTCTTCGTGGGCACAGGACTCCAGAACTGCGGCAAACTCGACATTCCGGGCGGAGATGCAGCAGGAGTTATCGGCGGCGTTGATTATGTCAAAGACGTCACACTCGGCAAGGCCAAGAAGCTTTCCGGCAACGTAGTAGTTATCGGCGGCGGCTCCATCGGTGCAGACGTTGCCCGTACAGCCATCCGTCAGGGAGCCAAGAGCGTTTCCCTCTACTGCCTCGAGCAGTACGAAGACATGCCGATGGGTAAAGAGGATCAGGACTTCCTCGAAGCCGAGGGCATCACGATCAATCCGGGCTGGGGCCAGACAGAAGTCATCACAGACGGCGGCAAAGTCAAGGGCATCAAGTTCAGAAAATGCACACAGGTCAAGAACGCAGAGGGCAGATTCGATCCTCAGTTCGATGACAAAGACACAACTGAAGAAGCCTGCACAACAGTACTCTTCAGTATCGGTCAGAAGCCGGATCTCGGAAGCCTCTTCGAGGGCACAAAGGTTGAGCTCTCGCCTCGCGGCCTCATCATCGCAGATCCTGTGACACTTCAGACAACAGATCCTGACATCTTCGCAGGCGGAGATATCGTATCCGGTCAGAAGTTCGTTGTAGATGCACTCGCACAGGGACGTGAAGGCGCTGTATCACTCCACAGATATGTCAACGAAGGACAGCACCTGACGATCCACAGAAATACACGTAACTTCGTAATGCTCGACAAAGACGATGTCGTATTCCCTGTAGACGACTACAGAAGACCTCAGCGTCAGGTAAGAGGCATCGACGAGAGCAAGAAGATGACGATGAACTACGAGATCAAGAACTTCACAGAGGATCAGATCAAACTGGAAGCAGAGAGATGTCTCAAGTGCGGACGCAGCGTGGTCGACACCAACAAGTGCATCGGCTGCGGTATGTGCACCGTTCAGTGTAAGTTCGATGCGATTCACCTCTTCCGTCGTCCGGACGGAGATCTGTACTCCCGCATGATTCCTGCAGAGCAGAAGTTCGTAGGCATCGGAAAGAACATGCCGGGCCGTGTTGCAAGCATCATCAAGAACAAAATAACCGGCGGCAAAGCTTCAAGATAGGAGTCAGACAGTAAAATGCACGAACTGGGATTAGTTAATTACGCAGTTAAAGAAGTGGTCAAGTTTGCCGAAGAGCAAGGTATTGATAATATCAAATCCGTAACGCTCGAATTCGGGGAGGTCTCGGGTATAGTCCCTGCATATCTGTACGATTACTGGGACTGGTACACCAAGAAACACCACCTGCTCGAGGGAACCAAGCTCAAATGTGATGAGATCCCTGCCGTGAGCTGGTGTGATGATTGCAAGATATCTTACAACACCGTTTCTTACGGAAAGACCTGCCCGAAATGCGGCGGCGGAAACACATGGCTGCTTCGCGGTAATGAAATGAGAATCAAAAACATCGAAGTCGAAGATGACGATGCAGATGATTCAGCTGAATAAGGAGGCTCATATGACCAATCAGGAAATGAGAGATACAGTGGAAAGACTGAACGTTGAACTGTTCAAGATGAACTACAAAGCCGGCGTTCGCCTGCCCAATCTGGAAGCTTTCCTCGCAGGTGATGACAACGCACTCGACGACAAAGCCAAGGAAAGACTTTCCAAGATGCTTTCTCAGGAAATCAAAAAGAACAAATAGATTGTTAATGGCATAATGAATCAAGGAGGAAACAGTTATGATAGATCCTACAATGGACATTAAGCAGGATGAACTGGATCTTATCCTCGGCGGAATCTCAGCTGACGGTAAAATCAGCAAAGAGGCAGAAAAAGCCATTATGGCCCGCATCGAGGAAGGCAGAGAAAGAGGCCTGCCGCTGCTCGAAGTAAAGAGGCAGCTCAGAGCTAATCTGATGCCGGACGAAGGCGTACGCGTCGCCGCCGCAGTAGACGAGCTCTGGTACAAATAAAAAGCGTCACGTAAGCAAACAATAAAAAGGTCACGTATTTTGCAACTACTAGTGGTAAGATACGTGACTTTTTGGTCGAATTTATATTTATCTGCTATGTCGTTGTCACGTATCTAACAACCAATTGATATGAAATACGTGACTATTATCTCGGGATAACACCTGAAACGTCACGTATTTTATATCTACTAGTAGTACGATACGTGACTTTTTTCTTTTCAGAGGTCCAGGGCTTGTTTGGCGAGTTTGTCGGCCATTTCGTTATATTTGTTTCCGGCGTGGGCCTTTACCTTTATAAAGCGGATGCTCATATAGCGGCGGGCGTCGGCTATGAATTGTTTGTAGCCCTGTGTCAGCGGATTGTTGGCCTTCCAGAGGCCGTCTGCCCATTTGCCCACGCCTTCGTAATCGTGGTAGATCTCGATGTCCTTTATTCCGTTTTCAAGGCAGTAGTCTATGGCTGTCTTGGCCCCCATGACTTCACCTGCCACATTTCTCTGAAGAGCGGCCACATCATCTTCGAATACGGCCTTGAGCTCCGTGGTCTCGGTGTTGCCGTTCGCGTCTGTCTCAAGAATTACAACTCCGCAGGAGAATCTGTTGCTTGAGATGTCGTACGAGCCGTCGACGTATGCTCTGTTCCCGGGAGGAAGCTGCTCCTCTGCAGCCTCTCCGGCCTCACCGCCCTTTTTCGTATTTCCGTTACTCTTACCGGAAAGCCCGAGATATGCCATGGCATCCTGCGGATCTGCAAAGCTCTTGTACTCAGCACCTGCAAAGCCGTCAACCTGCGCCTTGCAGTCCTCCCATGTCATAAAGAGACCTGTCGTTCTTCCTTTTTTAACTGCGTATACCTTTTTAGCCAATTTACTCTCCCTGCCGATTTCAGAATTTCCGTTATCCGAAATTCCTTTATCTGAAACCCTGTTTTCTCTCGTAATGTGTCCGGTGCTTGGATTCTCTTCAAACTTCTTTAAGAAACTCCGCCTGTGGACATCGCTGATTCCAATTGTGCGGAGGCCTTCGTAATGAGCTGCCGTGCCGTAGCCCTTGTTGCTCGCGAAGTCGTATCCCGGATACTTCGCATCGAGTTCCTCCATGTATTTGTCCCTCGCGACCTTGGCCACTATGGAAGCCGCTGCTATGGAGAGGCTCTTTTCATCTCCCTTTATTATGGCTTCCTGATCCATATCGATATCCAGTTTGAGGGCATCTATCAGGAGGATGTCGCGTGCCCGTCCGCCATCATTTTCACGCACTCTCCCATCAGAAGGCAGCGCGCCGCCTCCATAAGATAAGTTGAAATCCGATTCCGGGTCTGAAGCAATCAGCCCTTTTTCCCTGAGCATATCGTATGCGGCAGACACGGCCCTCAGCATGGCTTTCTTTGTGGCTTCGAGTATGTTTATCTCGTCTATTTCTTTATTGTCTGCGATTCCGATTCCGAAGGCCAGAGCTCTCTCTTTGATAATATCCGAAAGATCTTCTCTTTTCTTTGCGGATATCTTTTTGGAATCGTATATGCCCAGGACGTCAAAGTCAGGCGGCAGCAGGACGCAGGCCGCGTACACCGGGCCTGCGAGCGGGCCTCTGCCCACCTCGTCGATGCCCGCGATATACCTATATCCCTGCTGCCGCAGCTCATCCTCATGGGCCTTCATCTCCGCCAGCCGGGCTATATCCCTTTGAAGTCTCTCCTCTTTCGTCATCTTCCACCTTTTAAGATTCTTAACATTTTTCCAACGTGATCCTTCCGATCACTCCGCCTCTGAATTCATCGAGCACTATCCTGCCCGTCCTCTCGTAGTCTATCCTCTTGCCGGACATTATAAAGCCCCTTTTGAGAGCGATATCGTCCATATTCTCTATCGCTTCCTCAGACACTTCATCCAGCTTGTATCTTCCCTTCAGCATGTCCGGATATTCCCTTCCGAGATATTTTATAAGCTCGAATCCGAGGTCCTGCACACCGAGTATGTCATCCTTGATGCTACCGCAAAATGCGAGATTGAGCCCCACATTCGGATCCTCGAATTTGGGCCAGAGGATGCCCGGTGTGTCCAGCAGCTGCATGCCGTTTGAAAGGGTCAGCCACTGCTTTCCCTTCGTGACTCCCGGCCTGTCGCCCGTCTGAGCGGATTTTTTACCGGTCAATCTGTTTATGAGCGAGGACTTTCCGACATTTGGCACGCCGACTATCATGATGCGAAGCGGCCTCTTTACGGAACGCTCGGCGTTCCTTTTATCCTGCTCGGCCTCCAGGGCCTTGAGGAGCTTTTTAATATTCTCTCCCGACTGGAGGTTGAGCGCGAGCACCCTCGTTACTCCCTTTTCTCCTCTGATTTTATCAGCCCATTTCTTCGTCTCAGCCTCATCCGCAAGGTCGGCTTTTCCGAGCACCACTATGCGGGGTTTGGACGAAATGAGTTCATCGATTACCGGGTTTCTCGAAGATACGGGAATACGGCTGTCGATGATCTCGATGCTGAGATCGACAGCCTTGAGGTTTTCCTTTATCAATTCGCGGGTCTTTTTCATATGACCCGGATACCAGTTAATGTTTTCAATCATAATTCCTGAGTCCTCGTACAAACGCCCTCTGTATTGTCAGTATACCACAGAAAAAATGCATACCCTCTCAGGTATGCATTTACAATTCTGTATGAACTACTCAGCGCTTCTGATTCTGGCAGCTTTACCGGTTCTCTGACGCATGTAGTTGAGCTTGGCTCTTCTGACTCTGCCTTTCTTGACCACTTCGATCTTTTCGATTCTCGGTGAGTGCAGCGGGAAAGTCTTCTCTACGCCGATACCGTTCGACAGTTTACGGACTGTGAAAGTCTCGTTTACTCCGCCGTGCTGTCTCTTGAGCACGTATCCTTCGAATACCTGAATTCTTTCTCTCTGTCCCTCGATGATCTTTACGTGTACACGAAGTGTGTCACCGACTTTGAACTCAGGAATATCTTCCCTCTTGTAATCCATCGTAATCTGATCTAATACGTTCACGTTATTCTCTCCTTCCTCTCAAGACGTTCTTAGGGCATCCGGCCGAATGCCTGTCCCCAGAGGACCGCCCGAAATAACAATGCAAGCTGTCTGATAGGCGACAGCTTGCATAGAATATCACATGAACTTTGAAATTTCAAGCTTTTTTTGAACTATTTCGGCACTTTTTTCGGCAAATCGCCGCAGCTCTCCCTTCAGGCATCCTGCATGGCATGCATCAGATGCTGATCGTGTTTTTGCTGCCCTATGCTCTCGGATGCGTCTTCTTGAATACGTCCCTCACGTGTATGTCAGTAACCGCGAGATAGGCAATTCCGACAGACATATCCTCAAATCCCATCAGCTCCTGCAGGGTCTTGAGATCTCCCCCGTTCTGGAGAATGTGAACGGCGAAACTGTCCCTGAGAATCTGCGGGGTCATCCGATCTGCTGCACCTATCATGGAACCGTAGTCCTTGAGTATCTTCCAGATGCCCTGTCTCGTCAGCGGTTCTCCTCTGAAATTGACGAATACATAATCATCATCCTCATATGCCCTGCCGCTGAAATCTTCATACGCATTCTCGGCATACTCCGTCAGTGCCTCGGAAGCATATCTGCCGAGGGGAACTATTCTGCTCTCCTCATCCGCATCTTTAAGCGTTACGAAGTTCATCTTGAGATTGAGATCGCTGAACTTAAGTCTTACGACCTCGGTGACCCTCGCTCCCGTTCCGTACATGAACTCGAGCAGAGCCCTGTCTCTGATTCCCTTTTTATCATCTGCCGGAAGTGTCATGAGCTTTTCAGCCTCTTCTATGCTGAGATACTCAACCTGCCTCCTGTCTCCCTTTACGGATTTGATCTTTCCGAATGGATTGACCTGCATCTTTCCGGTCTCGATTTTGTAATCATAGAAATTCCTGAGGGATGATACCTTGCGGTTTATCGTGGCCTTGGATTTGCTCTGGTTATTGAGTTCCAGGACATACGACACAGCATCGCTCTCACTGCAGTTTCCGAGCGATTTGCCGCGCTCCTTAAGATACTTTTCGAATGCCTTCAGGTCTCTCTCGTACGCTATGACCGTATTATCGGCTTTGCCTTTTCCATTCTTAAGATAATCTATAAACTCTCGCATCGTATCACCTAAATCTCTCCTGCCTGTCTGGCAAATAGCAATCCGATTATCGTCTTGCTGTCTCTGATTTCACCGCGCATGATCATGTCGATAAGCTCATCCGCATCATATTCATGAAGCTCTATGCACTCCGTATCATCCCAGTTTGTCTCACCTGAGCTCAGGTCCTTGCAGATGAAAATGTGCAGCAGCTCCGATGAGTAACCGCATGTCGGATAGTATGAAACAAGATGTCTGACAGTACCTGCTCTGTAGCCCGTCTCCTCCGCAAGTTCTCTCGCCGCCGTGACTTCGGGGGCCTCACCCGGATCGGCTTTGCCCGCCGGGAGCTCCAGAAGATCTTTTTCGAGCGCTTTCCGGAACTGTTTTTCCATGAGGATCTTACCTTCGTCCGTGACCGCCACCATTATGGAGCCGCCCACATGCTCGACCACATCCCTTATGGCTGTCCTGCCGCCATAGCACTCAACCTCGTGCTGGCGGACCCTGAACACGGGTCCTTCATAAACTATCCTGCTGCTTATCGTCTTTTCTTCAAATGTCATGATTCACCTTTACGATAACTATTATCTATTCAGATTTTAGCACAGATACATCAGCCTATCTATATCAATTTAAGTTTATCCGCAAGTTCGCAGATAAAAACCCTGCGCCATTTTTTCCAGGTGTTTTCATGCGCATATACCGATGGATTCGACCCGTCCACTATGCCGTCCAGCAGATCAATCCTGTACTCCTCCGGCACCTTCTTGAGAGCCTCTTTAATACAATCCAGCTTTCCGGATGCCTCCCTCATCACCTCATATCTTATGCAGCGGCAATTCTCATCCTCATAAAAAACAAGCTCATCATCCCGGTTGCCATGTCTGTATATGGCATCGAGTCTGTAGAGCCTGTCAATATCCCTTACTATCCACATGCACTGATGATGCACCGCCTTGGGTATCCTGTGATATTTTTCCGTATACATTTTTCCTCCTCTCACATTCCCGGCACCTGCATTTGCATCAGTTTATATTCTGATGCAGATACTTTTGTGTTCTGTATGTGAGGAGTGCATTTTATGTCGGAATCAGTGCGTTTTTTGTCGTTTTGCGGTACCTTTTTTAAGGCAAATGGTACCTGCTGTAGTCCCTGATATGGTTCGGCGAATGCACATCCGAGCCTTCCGTTATCATGAGGCTGTGCATGTCGGCATAATCCACGAGGAGCTCGCTCTGCTCCGGACTGGCCGACGGATGATAGCATTCGATGCCGTCTATACCGTACTCTCTCATGCGGTCCATTATCTGATACATTCTCGGTTTGAAATCCTCAAAGCTTTCGCCCGTTTTGCGCTGCTCCATCGGATGCGCCATAACGGCCACACCGCCGGCTGTGTGAATTATATCCACCACATCTTTGGACGAAAGAGTTTCCTTCTTTATGCTCCTGATATCTTCATCCCTGAAGATTGTGCTGAACGCTTCATTCGGATTTTTGGTATACCCGTTGAGATAGAGTATGTATGCAAAGGTCGGTTTGCCGACATAGCGTCCTTTGTTGATGCTGCCGACGTCATCGAGGGTTATGTTGTATCCCCGCTCGTTTAAAGCCTTCATCAGGAGGTCGTTTCTCCTGGCCCTCTTGATTCTGATCTCCAGAAGAGCCTCCTTGAAATCCTTGTTGTTCTTGTCGTAGCCGTATCCGAGTATGTGCAGGTCCTTGCCCAGAGGATCCTCGGAATCGAATTCGATACCCGCTATATAGCAAAGTCCGGTTTTTTCGGCGAATTCCTCGCCTATCACCGAACCCTCTATACCGTCATGATCCGTGATTGCAAGCATCTCAAAACCCTGCCCCATGCGCAGTTTAAGCAGCTTTTCGGGACTCTGAGTTCCGTCCGAAAAGCTCGTGTGCATGTGCAGGTCCCTTTTGAGCCCTGACTCTATTATCGCTCTGATGCTGTGCTTGTCGTACTCTTTATAAAGCTTCAACGTCGTCCTCTTCCAGGTAACTTATATATGGCAAACCTCTGAGCCTCTGGTCGTAATCGAGTCCGTAGCCGACGACAAAAAGGTCCTCAACCTCAAATCCCACGTAGTCTGCATGGAAATCCGCGGTGCGCCTTGACTCCTTGTTGAGCATGGTGCAGACCCTGACGGACTTCGGGCCTCTTTCCTCGAGTTTGTTCATGAGGTATTTCAGTGTATTGCCGCTGTCCACTATGTCCTCGACCACGAGGATGTGGCTGTTGTACATATTGATGTCCGGATCGAATTTAATCTTTACCACGCCCGAGCTGCTCGTGGATGAGCCGTAGCTGCTTGCGGATATAAAGTCGAGCTTGAAGTCTTTTTTCGTATACTTCATGATGTCCACAAGCCATGGCACCGAACCCTTGAGGGTTCCGAGAAGTATCAGGTCTTCGCCTTCGTAATCCTTGTCAATCTGAGCAGCTATTTCCTTTGCTCTCTGCTCAATCTGCTCCTGCGTAAACAGCACCTTGCCTATCGTTGTTTTAGACATCTCATCCTCCGTTTTCAGCTGTGAAATTCGTCCCATTGTTCGAGCAGGAAGTCTATCGTATCGAGTAGCTCTTCATGTCCGCTCCTTTTAAGTGAGGAAACCGGAATGATGATATCATCCTCGCTCATTCCTAGTGTATCACCAATAAGTTTTAATGCACGTTTTTTTTCGTTGCTTCCTATCTTATCCGCTTTGGTGGCCACGACTATGCCGTCGAGCTCGAAGTATTTGAGATACTCATACATCTGCACATCCTGCTCGCTCGGCTTGTGCCTTATGTCCACGAGCTGCACGACCTTGATGAGATTTTCCCTTCCTTCGAGATAGGACTCCATCATGGCGCCCCATTTCTCGCTCTCACTCCTGCTGATTTTGGCGTAGCCGTATCCCGGCAGGTCAACTATCCTGAATCTGTCATTGCAGCGGTAGAAGTTGATCGTCCTCGTCTTGCCGGGGCTGCCCGACACTCTGGCGAGGCTTTTTCTGCCGGTGATAAGATTCAGAAGGGATGATTTGCCGACGTTGGATCTGCCTGCAAATGCTATCTCCGGCAGATCGTCCGGCGGATATTGAGCTGCCCTTACGGCAACAGCCTCAAGTTCCGATTTGTTGATTACCATAACTACTTAATTACCAGCGGAATTACTTCCTCGAAGTCCTCCACAGGAGTGAACTCCATGTTCTTTCTGACAGAAGCCGGGATGTCCTCGAGGTCAGGAACATTCTCCTTAGGAATGATGACCTTTCTGATTCCCTGCCTGTAGGCTGCCAGGACCTTTTCCTTAAGGCCGCCTATTCTGAGGACTTTGCCCCTGAGCGTGATCTCACCCGTCATGGCAACCGTCTTGTCCGCCTTTCTGTCTGTCAGAAGTGAGAACAGTGCGCTGCACATGGTGATTCCGGCAGACGGTCCGTCCTTGGGCGTTGCGCCCTCCGGAATATGAATCTGTATATCGTAGTCCTTGAATACATCCTTTCCTATCTTATACTTAGGGGAAATCGATTTGATGTATCCGAGCGCAGTGGTTGCGGACTCTCTCATTACATCGCCCATCTGACCGGTCAGTACGAGTTTGCCCGTTCCCGGCATCCTGACAGTCTCGATGGTAAGCGTCACGCCGCCTACGGATGTCCACGCCATGCCGGTTGTGACACCGACTTCCGGCTCAAGCGAGCCTATGTCGTCTATGTATATCTTCTTTCCGAGGTATTTTTTAAGGTTCCTCGGCGTTACATTGTTGACTGCGTTCTTTCTGCTTACTATATTCTTTGCAGCCTTGCGGCAGGCATTTCCGATTTCTCTTTCGAGATTTCTGACTCCGGCCTCGCGCGTGTAATACTCAATGATATCCCTGACGGCGGATGATGTGATGGAGAACTGGCTCTTTTTAAGTCCGTTTTCCTTCATCTTTTTGGGAACGAGGTAGTTCATCGCTATGTGAACCTTTTCCTCTTCCGTATAGCTCGTAAGCTCGATTACCTCCATCCTGTCGAGAAGCGGTGCAGGTATCGTAGCCGTCGTGTTGGCCGTCGTTATGAACATCACATCCGAGAGATCGAACGGAATCTCGAGGTAGTGGTCGGTAAAGGTATTGTTTTGCTCTGGATCAAGCACCTCAAGAAGTGCGGACGCGGGGTCTCCCCTGAAATCGCTTCCGATCTTATCCACTTCATCAAAGAGGAAGAGCGGATTGTTCGAATCGGCCTCGATGATGCTGTTGATGACCCTTCCCGGAATAGCTCCGACATATGTCCTTCTGTGTCCTCTTATCTCGGCCTCATCCCTGACTCCGCCGAGAGACATCCTTACAAACTCCCTGTTGGTAGCCCTGGCTATTGACTTTGCAATTGAAGTCTTGCCGACTCCCGGAGGTCCCACAAGGCAGATGATGGGTCCCTTGTTGTTCTTTGTAAGCTGCTGAACCGCGAGATTCTCAAGTATCCTTTCCTTGACCTTTTCGAGGCCGTAGTGGTCTTTGTTCAGCACCTTTTCGGCCTTGCGGAGATTTCTGTTTATCTTGTTTGCCTTGTGCCAGGGGAGCTCCAGTATGGTCTCGATATATGTCCTGGATACGTTTGCGTCCGGGCTCATCGGGCTCATCTTGGAGAATTTGTCGATCTCCTTCCTGACCTTTGTGTCCGTCTTTTCCTCGAGTTTGAGCTCATCTAGCTTTTCTCTCCACTGACGGATTTCGTCATCGGCATCCTCTTCCTCTCCGAGCTCCTCCTTTATGACCTGGAGCTGCTCTCTGAGATAGTATTCTCTCTGGCCCCGGTTCATATTCTTTACAACTCTGTTGTTGATTCTCTTGGCTATTGCGAGTATGCTGTTTTCTTTTCCGATGATGTCGATGAGATGTCCGACCCTGAGCTTGACCGAGTCAATCTCAAGAAGCGTCTGCTTGACATCAAAAGAAACATCCACTTCGTTTGCAATAAGGCTGCAGAGCAGGGATGCATCGTCGATTCCCTCTATCAGGGTCCATCCTGCGGATTCTCCCTGGCCGCTGAGGTCGAGATACTTCACAAAGAGCTGCTTGAGAACCCTTATGTTTGCCTGCATGTTGATGTCTTCTTCGTCGTCATCATAATCCTCGGCAAGCGAATAAGAGCAGAGCAGCATCGAGCCGTCCTCGCTGTCGAAAATGCTCGAAATTCTGACCCTCTGCTCCACTACGACGAGTATGCGTACGTATTCATCATTCTTCTTTACGACCTGCTTGACTCTGATGAGCGTTCCGGTCATATAGCAGTCTTCTTCTGTCGGGTCGTTGACGCCGGGGTCCCTCTGGGCCGATACGACGATGTATTTGTCCCCGTTCATGGCGAAGTCGACCGCGGCTAAGGATTTGTCCCTGCCTATATCGAATCCGACTATTGTCCCCGGAAAGAAAGACTGTCCCCTGAGAGGGATATACGGTATTCCGTTGATGATAGATGTATCTGCCATTTATGCTCCCTTTTCAATCTTTTCCTTATCCGTCTTTTTTGCGGACTTGTCCCTGAGTACGAGTATGGGCGACTTGGTGCCGTCCACCACGTCCTTTGTGATTATGCACTTCTCAACATCCGGTCTTGACGGTATCTCATACATTATCTCCGTCATCATTCCCTCAAAGATGCCCCTGAGTCCTCTGGCTCCCGTGTTCATCTGCAGCGCCTTGTCTGCCACGGCGCGGATGGCGTCCTCCTCGATCACGAGCTCCACGTCGTCCATCTCAAACAGGGTTTCGTATTGCTTTATGATTGAGTTTTTTGGCTCCTTGATAATCCTGACCAGAGCATCCTCCGAGAGCTCTGACAGAGCCACCGTTACCGGCAGCCTTCCTATGAGCTCAGGTATGAGACCGAATCTCAGGAGGTCCTCAGGCTGTGCATGGAGCAGCACGTCCTCGTTCTCAAAGTCGAGCTTCTTTTCATCCTGGTTAAATCCTATGACCTTGCTTCCGAGCCTGACCTTGATGATCTTATCGAGTCCCGTGAAAGCTCCTCCGCAGATAAAGAGCACGTCCTTGGTATCAAACTGTATGAACTCCTGGTTCGGATGTTTCCTGCCTCCCTGAGGCGGCACATTGGCTACCGTTCCCTCGATTATCTTGAGGAGTGCCTGCTGAACGCCCTCTCCGCTTACGTCCCTTGTTATGGATGTGTTTTCGGATTTTCTTGCGATCTTATCTATCTCATCCACGTAGATGATGCCCTTTTGCGCGCGCTCTAGGTCTCCGTCCGCCGCCTGGTAAAGCCTCAGCAGGATGTTCTCGACGTCCTCTCCGACGTAGCCTGCCTCGGTAAGCGAGGTTGCATCGACTATGGCAAACGGCACATCAAGTATCCTGGCCAGCGTCTGAGCGAGCAGTGTCTTGCCCGATCCCGTAGGTCCGAGCATCAGTATATTGCTCTTTGAAAGCTCAACCTCCCTGGCCTTGGATGCGACACTCTTTTCGAGGTGCTTTATCCTCTTGTAGTGGTTATATACTGCCACTGCCAGGCTTTTCTTTGCGGGATCCTGCTCTATTACATAGCGGTCGAGTTCGGCTTTGATCTCCTCGGGCTTGGGCAGTCTGTCCGAGCTCGTTCTGGTGGCCGGCATGTTCTCTTCGTCGATTATCGATTTGCAGAGATCCACGCACTCATTGCATATGTAAATATCAGGCCCGACTATAATCCTTCGGACCTGAGAGCTTGTTTTACCGCAAAATGAACATCTGAGTTCGCTGTTTTCTGACATATTGTCGTCTCCTTAGTGCTTATCTATGACCTTATCCACGAGACCGTATCCGGCAGCTTCTTCGGCTGTCATGTAGTTGTCCCTGTCAGTATCCTTTTCGATGGTCTTGAGGTTCTGTCCGGTATTTTCGGCGAGGATTATATTGAGCCTCTCCTTGACGCGCATCATGTGATCGGCATTGATCTTGATGTCGGATGCCTGCCCCTGAACTCCGCCGAGTGGCTGGTGTATCATAACCTCCGCGTTGGGGAGAGCATAGCGTTTGCCTTTTGCTCCTGCAGCGAGGAGGAATGCTCCCATGCTGGCTGCAAGTCCCACGCAAATTGTGCTGACATCGGGCTTTACCAGCTGCATCGTGTCGTAGATGGCAAGCCCCGCAGTCACCATGCCTCCCGGAGAATTGATATAGATGTTTATATCCTTTTCCGGATCCTGCGCCTCAAGAAAGAGGAGCTGAGCCACGACCACACTGGCCGTATGCTCATTTATCTCCTCGTCTATGAATATGATCCTGTCCTTGAGCAGCCTGGAGTATATGTCATAGGTGCGTTCGCCCTGTCCTGTCTGCTCTACTACATAAGGTACGTAATTCATTATTTGTCTTCTTTCTTGCTCTTCTTTTCAGCTTTGGCTTCCTTGAGCTTTGCATTCTCAAAGATGAAGTCTATTGCTTTCTTTGTCAGTGCATCTTCCTTGAAGTAGCTTTCGGTATCCGGGCCGGACATCTGTCTTACCTGATCCACGTCCATTCCGTACTGTGCTCCGAATTCCTTCATGAGCTCTTCCACCTCGGAATCCTCTACGGTGAAGCCTTCTTTTCTGATGATGTTCTTGAGGAGAATCCTTGTTTTGATTCTCTTCTCTGCCTCAGGTCTCGACTGGTTCATGAGATCCTCTGCAGACTGGCCCATCCACTCGAGGTACTGCTGGAGTCCGATGCCCTGTGCCTGGAGGCTCTGATTCATATCGTAGAGCATGTTTTCGAGCTCGTTCTGAACCATGACTTCCGGTGCCTCAACCTCGTTGCTGTTGTAGAGCTGCTCGAGAGCCCTGTCCTTCATTGTGGATTCGTCAGTGTCCTTTGCCTGTTTCTGGAGTCTCTTCTTAATATCCTTTTTGTACTCGTCGAGTGTCTCGAATTCGCTTACGTCGCTTGCAAGCTCATCATTGAGCTCAGGGAGTATCTCTTCCTTGATCTCATGAATCTTGCACTTGAACACGGCGTCCTTTCCGGCGAGCTCTTCTGCATGATATTCCTCGGGGAATTTGACCTTTACTTCCACGTCATCTC
Source organism: uncultured Eubacteriales bacterium (assembly GCA_900318105.1). GTDB lineage: Bacteria > Bacillota > Clostridia > Peptostreptococcales > Anaerovoracaceae > Crickella. Next base: position 5,021 of record ONJG01000044.1, on the reverse strand, counting down.
CGCCCGCAAAGCCTTCAAGCTGCTCTTCAAATCCCGGTATGAACTGTCCGGATCCGAGCTTGAGCTCGTAATTCTCCGCGGTGCCGCCTTCGAATACCTCTCCGTCAACGCTTCCTTCGAAGTCAAATACCAGAGTGTCACCCTTTTTGGACTTTCTGTTCTCAACAGTCTCCATTCTGGCCTGGGATTTCTGAACTCTCTCGAGCTCTGCGTTAACTTCCTTGGCGCCGATCTTGGTCTCCATCTTTTCGACTTCGAGTCCCTTATATTTCTTTACGTCGATTTCAGGGAAGACCTGAACGCTGCCGGTGATTACCACAGGCTCATCCTTCTTTACATCCGGAGAATCAATCGAAGGCTGGGAGATTACATCGATACCCATCTCTTTGATTGCATCGAAGTATCCTCTCTCAAGCAGTCCGTTAAGAGCCTCATCCCAGAAGATGTCGTGGCCATAGTGGCTCTCGATTATCTTGCGTGGTGCTTTTCCCTTGCGGAAACCGTCGATTGAGAATTTTTCCCTGTTTGCAAGATACGCCTTGTTGAGCGCTTCTGCGAATTCGTCCTGCGAGAATTCAATCTCGAACTTTACTACTCCGTTTTCCTTTGAAACCTGTTTTGCCTTCATTTGTGTTTATCCTCCGATATTTTAGCTTTACTATACAAATGCTCTCTGCAGCTTGGACATGTCCTCCGCCTCGAGTTCATATTTGTCTTTGATCATTGATGCGAGTGAGATGAAATCGTCTTCGTCTCCGTAATACCATTCAATCTCAAGCTCGCAGATAGGCACATTGTGCCCGTCCCTGTGATGGATATTTCCTTCGTCCACGGAAATACAGCTGATGGATTTGCCTGTGTCGACCTTAAACTGCCTGCGCTGATAATCCATGCTGATGGTCTTGAGGAGTTCTTTGTCTCCTGCGGCTTCCTTCAGCACATCATATGCATCGCTGGACACGAAAAGCTCAATGCTCGGTTTATCGGCGAGTCTCTCGTCGCTGACTACCAGGTTGAACTCTTCTCTTTTGTGCAGCCCGTCGCTTACATCGACATCCCACTTTATGGTTGCGGTGCACCTGTCATCTTCCATTCGTGTACGGAATGCAATTCCTTTGTTGTGGAGATCGTAATCCGCGGTATCAAAGTATGTTGCATTCATCTCTATGGTCTCGACTTTGTCGATTCCCATGCTGTTTATTTCAGCACTTTCAACGATGCGGTCAAATACCGACGTGTCTTTCAGCCTGAATTTGAATTCTGTTTCCATTTTCACTCCCTCATGGCGCATTTTTTCGAAACAATCAAATGCGCAGCCCATAGATTTTACTAGAAAAGCTGCTATTCTTCAAGCTTTAACAGATGTATTTTGAAATCTGTTCCTTCAAACAATCTGTCCGTCATATTTATGAAGTTTTCAGACAAATCGCTGGCATAATATCTGTCCGTGAATTCCGAGCCTGCGGCCAGCATATCCTTGTCCTGCATTATCTCCCTGGCCTGGTCCACTACCTCGGCAGACGAACTGTACAGCCTCAGCTTCGGATAGAGTTTTTTTAGCTGACCGGATACCAGCGGATAGTGGGTGCATCCCAGGATCAGGTCATCGAAGTCGCCCTCATTTACGAACTCATCCATATAATGCCTGATGGTGAGCTCCATTATGTCAGTGTCCGTAAGGCCCTCCTCGATAAGAGGCACTATGGCCGGACAGGCCATGCTCGATACCATGATGTCCGGTTTGAGCTCTCTGAGGCTCTTGCCGTACATGTCGCTTCCGATGGTGCCCTTGGTGGCTATTACGCCGACCCTGTCCACTCCGTCGGACACAACCTTTCTGACCGTCGGGCCGATAACGCCGATAATCGGCACAGCCGGATGCTTTTTCCTTAAGTCGTCAAGCGCCCACGCCGTTATTGTATTGCATGCTATTATTATCATCTTGGTGTTGCAGGCTATAAGCCTGTCCACCAGCTGATTCGCAAATTTTACTATGGTATCCGGCGACTTCGACCCATATGGCGTACGTGCTGTGTCGCCGTAGTAAATCACCCTTTCTTCGGGGAGCTTCTTATGAAGCTCCCATACCGATGTGAGGCCTCCGAGACCGGAGTCCAGTATCCCTATCGGTCTGTTGTCCATTTATCATCCTCCTGAGCTGCCTCGTATCAGTACTGATATTTCTTGAGGAGCTCTTCTATATCCTTCTGCATTTTCCTGAGATCCTTGTTGGCTCCCTCTCTGCTTCCGTTGACCAGCTTCATCAGCTCATCGGCGCTGTTCTTGAGATTCCTGAACTCAGGAGATGCATTTGCTGCTGCTCTGTGATCGTCACCACCGCCCGATGCCTGAGCCTGCTTCTTGACGACAGGTCTGATCTCGGCCTTTCTGATCAGCTCATCCGTAGCGAGATCCCATTCCTCTCCGCTGTACGGGGCAACTGCGGGTTTTCCCGTGGCTGCAGAGACCTCCTCCGCAAAATGCTCCGTGACCTTGTCATCGCCGTGGTTGATAAACACTCTCACGCCGGGATCTGTCTTTTTAACCCATTCGAGCAGGTGCGGTTCATCTGCATGGCTGCTGAACGAATCCACCTTTGCTATCTCGGCCTTAACCTGTATCTCCTCGCCGAACAGTTTGACGGCTTCGGCTCCTTCCAGGAGTTTTCCTCCCACAGTGCCCGGGCTCTGATATCCCACGAAGAGAACAGTGCACTCGGGCCTCCAGAGATTGTGCTTCAGGTGATGTCTTATCCTGCCGGCCTCACACATTCCGGATGCTGAGATGATGACTTTTGGCGTTGTATCCTCGTTAATAGCTTTTGATTCGTAGCTCGACACCGATACCTTAAGATTCGGGAACGTGACCGGATTGACTCCGGAGTTCAGAAGTTCAAGCGCTTCCTCGTCATAATATTCATGCAGTTCGCTGCTGTATATATTGGTAGCTTCTACCGCCAGCGGGCTGTCCACCACAACAGGGAAGTTCGCGTGGTTCTTTATGAGATTCTCTTCCTTTATTATCCTGATGTAGTAGAGAAGCTCCTGTGTCCTTCCGACGGCAAAGGCCGGAATCACGAGATTGCCTCCTCTGTCCAGGGTTCTCTGGATAACCTGAGTCAGCTGACCTTTGTAGTCAGGCTTTTCGGAATGAGTTCTGTCTCCGTATGTAGATTCGCATACCACATAGTCCGCATGCGGCGGATCCTGAGGCGAGCGTATGAGCGGCTTGTCGATATTGCCGAGGTCTCCCGAAAAGAGAAGCGTCTTTTCCACCCCGTCCTCGTTAAGTTTAAAGAGAATATTGGAAGAACCGAGCAGATGGCCTGCGTCGGTAAAGTTTATGGTGACTCCGTCGAATATCTCCACATCCTCTCCGTAGCCTGCGGTTTTAAAGAGCGGCAGAGTGTTCATGACGTCCTCTGTTGTATAGAGGGGCACGTACTCTTCCTTGCCGGACCTCTGGTTCTTGCGGTTTCTCCACTGCGCCTCGAACTCCTGGATGTGTGCCGAATCCTTGAGCATGATATCGCAGAGATTATATGTAGCTTCTGTTGTATAGATAGGGCCGCTGTAGCCGTTGGCCACCAGGAAAGGGAGCTTTCCGCTGTGGTCGATATGAGCATGCGTCACCACGACTGCGTCTATCTCCGGCGGTGCAACCGGAATCTCGATGTTCTCAAACAGATCCACTCCCTGCTCCATTCCGCAGTCTATGAGTATCTGCTTTCCGTTTATATCCAGCATGGTGCATGAGCCTGTTACTTCGTGAGCAGCGCCTATAAAAGTCAATTTCATATACTATCCTCCAATAATTTGCAGCATTTGCCGCCTGTCCATATGATGATTTTGCAAATCATCCCCAATTATTACCCATTTAACGTAATTGTACCACAATATACTTATAATTCCGCATATTTCACGCCAAAAACACACAAGGCATAATCACTCATCAGTCGCATGTCCCGGGAAATAAACAGGAGGAAAATATTTTAAAAAATGTTAGCACTCCCTATTGACGAGTGCTAACAAAAGTGCTATATTGATGTCGTCAAGAGAAAGGCGGCACACATACAGGCCGCACATCACAGATAAAAAATGATTTACATATAAGGAGGCACAGTATGTTTTATCCAAAATTATTCAACGACGATTTCTTCGATGATTTCTTTGACTTCCCTCACATGAGAGGAATCGAAAGTGCAGCACACAAGCCATTTGCCAAACCTGCAGGCGGCCTGATGAAGACCGACGTAAGGGATAAGGACGGCAACTACGAGCTCGATATCGAGCTGCCGGGCTACAAGAAAGACGAGATCAGCCTCTCCCTCGAGAACGGCTACCTCGTGGTCGGCGCATCCAAGACCGTAAATGAAGAGCAGAAAGACGACAACGGCAAACTCCTCCGTCAGGAGCGTTACTCAGGCGCCATGCAGAGAAGCTTCTACGTTGGCGAAGGCATCGACGAGAACGATGTCAAGGCCAGATACGAGGACGGAGTTCTCTCGCTCGTATTCCCTAAGGAAAAGGAGCCTGAACTGCCGGAGAAGAAAACGATCGCAATTGAAGGCTAAAAAGCAAGCAAACTCTCATAACTCTACCTTACCTTTACAGATTATCAGCGGCACAGTCCGCAAACCAAAGAGACCCTGCAGATGCTGGGTCTCTTGCTTTATAAGTCTATTCTGTTCTTCGGCCATCATCAGTATCTTTAGCGAGGTATAATGCACAAGCTTATACTCATCAACATACCTGGCAACGTCTTTCATATTATTGCTCGCCAGTTCTACTTCAGTAGCTCCTTCGCCTTATCCAGTGCCGCTGCTATCACCTGATTCATATCATAGTACTTATATTCACCAAGCCGCCCACCAAACACTACATTCTCTTCCTTATCCGCCAGCGCTTTGTACTGCGCATACAGCGCTGAATTCTTCTCATCATTCACCGGATAATACGGCTCATCGCCCGGCTTCCACTCCGAGCTGTACTCGCGCGAGATCACCGTCTTCGGCAGATCAT
>ONJG01000034.1 GCA_900318105.1 uncultured Eubacteriales bacterium | reverse complement strand
TATACTACAGGCAAAGGAACGTGGTCAGTGGAGGAGAGAATACATGACACTGGAAGATTCTTTGAAGGTAGAACGCAAGGAATGGCTTGCAGAGGGCCGTGCAGAGGGCCGTGCAGAGGGCCGTGTAGAGGGCCGTTTCGAGTCCGTAGACAGAATTGTAGCATCAGGTCTTACTGATGAAGTAAAAGCCTGCGAAGTACTTGGCGTGGAGATAAATGACTACCGAGAATATGTAGCAAACAAGAATTAGTGTTGCGCTCTCCGGGGCGGGGGCAGTCCCGGGCGGGCGTAAAAGAGCGCATATGGGATGAAGACGGTGGCAGAAGCTGCCGTTATTTTTGTATAATAGGAGCAGGTATTATTGAGAAAGGGATATGTAAGTATGCCAAGCAAAAGTGTACGAGAAATGTCAAAACTGGAAAAGGCGCATTACTCGCTGGCGGCCAAAATGTTTCATGCGATTCTGGCTATGGCGCTGATTATCGGGGCGGCTGCGGTCAGCTTCGGTTTTTACCTGTATGTGATGGCGCTTGAGAGAGAGTACAAGGCGGAAACATGGCACCTTTCCAGGTCTGCCTCATTTATGGTGGATGAGCCGAAATTTTTTGAAAAATACAGCTCTATTCTTGAACAGTATCTGGAGATACCGGAGTCAGAGAAAGAGGAAGGAAGCAAGGCCGCTTTCCTCGTTCAGCTGGCTGATCAGCAGGATGAAACATTTGCTGAAATACAAGATACATTGCTTGCACTTCAGGAACATAACGAAGGAGAGGCCGCATATGTGGCGGCTATAGATAAGAAGAACAATCGCAGGATCTTCCTTGTGGATTCAGACCCTACCAATACATTCTGTCCGCCGGGAAGCTACGATACGATTGATGCAGATAAAATTGATGCGCTGCTGAACGGATCGAGAGTAAATTGGATGGGCAAACTGATGGGTGACAGTGCAGTCCCTGCTGTGTTTGCCAACTTGAGTAATTACGGATATCGATGCACGGCCGCAACAAAACTCTTTGAGACAGACGGATACGTGGTCATGGTCTTTATGGGTAAGAGCATGAACCACATTGCAGATATCAGCAAGACATTCCTGTTAATATATCTTGCGTATATTGCTGCTGTTACGCTGATTATCGGTGCTGTTATGATTCGCAGGGTAAAGAAGATAGTAGTGCATCCGATCAACGAGCTTGCAGATGCTGCGGCTGCATACAGCATGGACAAGAAAGACGGACACAGGACCGGACGCCATTTCGACAAACTGAACATCAGCACCGGCGATGAGATTGAAAATCTCAGCCTGATTATGAAGGACATGGAGACAGACCTCGCCGACTACATCAAGAACCTGACCACGATTACGGCAGAAAAGGAAAGGATGCACACCGAGCTGAACGTCGCGAGCCAGATACAGGAGGGCATGATACCGCAGATCTTCCCTGTTTTCCCGGAGAGGCACGAGTTCAGCGTATATGCTTCGATGCATACTGCAAAAGAAGTCGGCGGTGATTTCTACGATATATTTATGGTGGATGAGGATCATCTCGGGCTCGTCATGGCTGATGTGTCCGGAAAGGGAATTCCGGCGGCGCTCTTTATGATGGGATCGAAGATAATGCTCAATAACTATGCGATGATGGAAGAGCCCAAGCCTTCAAAGATTCTGGAACATGTAAACAACGGGCTTTGTGCAAACAACAGCGCAGAGATGTTCGTGACCGTGTGGCTTGGAATCCTCGAGATTTCCACGGGCAAGCTCACGGCAGCCAGCGCAGGCCACGAGTACCCTGCGATTATGAGGGCCGGTGGTGAGTTCGAAATGTTCAAGGATCCGCACGGATTTGTGCTCGGTGGCCTGGAGGGCGCGAAGTACAAGGATTATGAGATACAGCTCGCGCCCGGCGATGCGATATTTGAATACACGGATGGTGTTACCGAGGCTACAAACAAGGAAACGGAACTCTTCGGAGAGCATCGCATGCTGGCTGCACTTAATTCCAGTCCGGATGCAGAGCCGGATGAGATTCTGGGCAATACCCTCGAAGCGATTAACGACTTTGTGGGAGAGGCGGAGCAATTTGATGACATAACCATGCTGTGCCTGAGATACAAAGGACCTAAAGCTGAATAAAAGACATGAAAAACGGCGGCTTCATCGGCCGCCGTTTAGCTTGCGTTATTTCCTAATCTCGAGGGCTTTATCCAGTATGCGGTGGGCTGTCTCTAGCTTGGTGAGTTTTCCGAGCTCGATGGTCTCATCTTTGGTGATGAGGGTCACCACATTGGTATCTCCTGCGAAGCCCGCGCCTTCAGTTCTCAGGCTGTTGGCGCAGATCATATCGAGATTTTTCTTTTCGAGTTTGGCCCTGGCATTTTTGAGGAGGTCCTCCGTCTCCATGGCAAAGCCGCAGATTATCTGTCCGGCTTTTTTGTTTGCTCCTACTTCCGCAAGGATGTCCCTTGTGCGGGTAAGCGGTATGGAGAGCTCATCGTCCGATTTTTTGAGCTTGTGGTCTGCAGGATCTGCAGGTGTATAGTCGGCGACTGCAGCGGCCTTGAAGAGCATGTCTGTTTTCGGTGCTCTTTGGACCACTGCGTCGTACATATCTGCTGAGGATGTGATATCTACCCTGCTGACATTCAGCGGAACGGAGAGAGCCGTGGGGCCGCTCACGAGTGTGACATCTGCTCCGCGCATCGCTGCTGCGTGCGCTATCTCATATCCCATCTTACCGCTCGAGTGGTTGGTGATATAGCGCACGGGGTCTATCGCTTCCTGAGTAGGACCTGCGGTCACCAGAACCGACAGACCCTGCATATCCTTTTCCGTAAGGGCGTAAAGGATATGCTCCAGCAGCTCGGAAGGCTCGGGCATCTTACCTTTGCCCTCGTCGCCGCAGGCCAGGAGGCCCTCGTTTGGTTCTATTACTTCAAATCCGTATTCCTGTATCTTTTTGAGATTATCCTGTGTGGCAGGATTCTCATACATCGCCGTATTCATGGCAGGTGCCACGAGTTTAGGACACTTTGCTGCAAGGATTACAGTCGTCAGCATATCGTCTGCTATGCCGTGCGCTGCCTTGGCTATGAAATTGGCTGTGGCAGGCGCCACGATGATAAGATCGGCAGCTTTTGCAAGGGATATGTGCTTTACATCATACTCGAAATTCCTCTCGAACATATCCGAGATGCATCTGTTGCCCGACCTGGTCTCAAAGGTCAGCGGCGTGACGAACTCTGTGGCATTTTTGGTCATCACAACATGGACGTTTGCGCCCTGTTTTTTCAGTTCGCTCACGAGTATGACTGATTTATATGCTGCTATTCCGCCGGTAACGCCGACGACTATTGTCTTGCCTTTTAGCATTGCGTATCCTTTCAGCTTGGCCTATGTGGCTGTTCACATTCGAATGCAAGGTAAGTCTACCACATAATTGTACCCGAAAAGGTATAATTAACGCATTTTTAGGTAGTTTTATACCCGGAAGGGTATAGAACTTGAGGCGTTATTGTAATATGCTTATCGTATGGAAAAAGGAGTAAAGTACGGAAAAAGAGCTTTGGTGGCCATGAGCGGGGGAGTGGATTCCAGTGTCGCGGCATATCTGATGCAGCAGGCAGGGTATGAAGTGACCGGCGTTATGATGAAGCTCTTCGACAGTGAGAATAACAACACGGAGGATGCGCGGAGGGTTGCAGAAAGACTCGGTGCGGATTTCGAGCTCTTTGACATGCGCGATATTTTCAGGTCCGAAGTAATCGATAAATTCGTCTCTGCCTACGAGAGGGGAGAGACGCCCAATCCTTGTGTTTTTTGCAATAAGAGGCTGAAATTCGAGGAATTGTACAATCTCGGAGCGGAGTCACTTGACTCGGATGAAGCGGTATTCGCAACCGGCCACTATGCCGTCATCGAATACGACGAGGCGGCAGGCAGATACAAGCTGAGAAAGGCCGTTAACAAGGAAAAGGACCAGAGCTACGTACTCTACAATCTGACGCAGGAGCAGCTCGCGAGGACCTGCTTTCCTCTCGGATCTCTCAGCAAGGATGAGGTCAGGGCGATTGCGGGAGAGCAGGGCTTTGTGACGGCTCAAAAAAAGGAAAGCCAGGACATATGCTTTATCCCGGATGGCGATTATGCTGGATTTATCAGGGAGTACTCCGGACGCGAGTATCCTTCGGGAGATTTTGTGGACGAGGCCGGAAATATTATGGGTGAGCACAAGGGCATTATCAATTACACCATAGGTCAGAGAAAGGGTCTTGGGCTTGCACTTAAAAAGCCCGCATATGTGCTCGAGCTCGATACAGATAACAACAGGGTGGTGCTGGGAGACAATGAGACCCTCTTTAAGAGGGAGCTTACGGCGCATGATTTCAACTGGCTGTCGATGGCAGCTCCTGAAGGGGAGTTCAGAGCATCCGCCCGCATAAGATACAGGCATAAGGAAGCGATGGCGACGATAATTCCGATTATTGATGAAAGCGAAAAAGCGGCAGCAGCCGCCGCCGGCGCTGCAAATATAAAAGCGGGCAGCGCATGCCCGCGTGTTAAGATTATATTCGATGAGCCGCAGCGCGCCATAACGCGCGGGCAGTCCGTAGTCCTCTACGACGGAGACTACGTCCTCGGCGGCGGCATAATAGACTAATCAAGCTTGTTTATCTCGGTGATTGCATCGAGCAGCACCGGGAATTCTTCCTTGATCGGGAGCCTGATTCTTGCAGCGCTTGAGTCCAGCCCCTTGAAGTCGTAGCCGTCTATTACAAGCACGCCGCGCTTGTAGAATTCTTCCTTAAGGTTGATGCCGGGGTTGTCATGATAAAGCAGTAAGAGCGAGTTGGTATCCAGAGTCTCCGACATATGCAGGCGGCCGGATGCCGGCCCTCTTTTTTTCTTTACGACCTCTACGCCTTTCTCATTGGTGAACTTCTTGTATATGCTCGGAGTGAGGACTTCCCTGATCTCATTTTTCATCTCCGCGAAGTCCGCCTTACATGATTCAATGAATTCTCTGTGGCGCAGGGCCTCTGCTCCGACCTCACGCGCAAGTTCTCCGACCATATATGGGTTGGTCATCTTTTTCATGCAGGCGATGAGATTCTTGTGGGCGATTATATATCCTATCCTCATGCCCGCCAGACCGTAACCCTTGGACAGGGTGCGCACCACTGCGAGATTTGGGTATTCGGCAAAGAGCCTGACCGCGGAATTTTCCATCGGCATGAAATCGCCGTAAGCCTCGTCGATTATGACGGTGATGTCGTGTTTCCTGGCGGCTTTGATGATGTTTTCTATCTCTTCGATATCTATGCACTGCCCTGTGGGGTTGTTGGGGTTGTCGATGTAGATGAAATTGTATTCTCTCTGCGGAACCGAAACCTCGGCGAATTTATCCGCCACATAGTGCATGGCGAGGAATTCGTAGCCGTCGAACTTATAGTTGTTTTCGCGTTTTAGCTGGTATGGAGCATATCCGAGACCGGTCATTTCGGCATGCATGTAATAATCCGTAAACTGAGGGGATATGCCGAGCACGACCGCGTGATGGGTATCAAAGATGTTATTGATGATGTAGAGCGCGTTGATGCTGCCGTCGGTCAGGAGTATATTATCCCTTTCGACATTGATCTGGTCCTTCCAGAATTCTGCTATCGCATCATAAAGGGCATCGCTGTGAGGATACGGACCCATGCGGGCAGGGTCGAAATTTTTAAGGACTTCGGCGCACTCCGGCGGAAATCCGTATGGATTGCAGCCCTCACTGCAGTCGATGCCGCCTTTCGGAAGCTCGATGTGATCCATAGCATAACTTATTGTGTCATGCTCGAGGAGCTGCTCTTTTATCTTCAACCTGTTCATCATCGTTACACATTATCCGGCAAGGAGACCCCGTCTTCTTAAGGCGGGGAGGAATTGCCGCATAACTCCTTTCTGTATTTTTCCTTTTGTAATATCTTGCTGTATCGTTTGTCGTCGTGCTCGTTTAGCCCACCCCTTGTAATGAGGTCCCGCCCCGCTCGCACTAC
>ONJG01000030.1 GCA_900318105.1 uncultured Eubacteriales bacterium | reverse complement strand
TGCCTGCAGTAAAGCGTGAGACAGTCGCAGAGGCATGTGAAGGACCAAGCCGCTTGTTTGCAAAGACAAGCGGAGGAGATTACTATGCGACTCCTATGAATGATAAATCCGGTCTGGTTTGGAATAAGCTTGAAGAAAACTCAGCTGACTGGAAGAATGCTAAAAATAGATTCGACAGGACCGGTTATGAAAGCAGAAACACTGTCAGGTTCTTTGATCTTGATTCATCTCATGGATCACTGACACTAGACCCGTCAGAAATGACAAACTGGCCTGTTATATCAAAAATGACGACACACGAGGGTATGTCCAACCAGGCAAGCTACAGCGTCAAGTTTGGCAACAATGCCGAAGCGAAGACATATAAGACCAACACTGTAACAGTCAAACCGGAGACTACAGAGCTTAAAGTAGAAAAACTCTGGGGTGCGGATGGAGAAGGAAGCTGGCCTGATGAGATTAAATCGGTAACATTTGATATATACGCAATACCGAAAAATAATGAGATACAGCCGGTTTATATGAAAGATGGCAAGGTAGTAGGTGTAGCGGGAACTCAGCCTGAAGGCTCTGAAAAACTGACCGTCACTCTTACTAAGGACAATTACAGAGCGACTGTAGAGGGCCTGCCACGCCTCAAAGGTTACATATATCTGGCAAGAGAGACAAAGATCACGGATGCAAATGACAAGTCGTACAATCTGGCATATAGCGATTCAAGGATAAACAAAGGCGTTGTTTCCGACACTACAGAGATTGAAAATATGGAGATATCCACCTACATGAAGTTCTCGTACGCAGGAAATGGAGCGAAGTTCGAAAGCCTGAGAGATAAGGTAGATAAAAAAGTTGTGCGCGGAGCCATCGCAGATGACCGTCTGTGGGCCATGACACTCGATGGCAGCTATTTTGTAACAAATGAAGGTGATACAGAAGGAGATAAGGATAGCGTATGGACACTGGTCGAAGAGCCGAAATCTGAGAAGGATGATTATGCTACATATGACAGAGCGAAAGAACTTCTCGGAGCAATCGACAGCAATGGAGGATTTGTTTCAAATGCGGCATCATCAGCTGAAGAGCTGGACAATGACAAAATAGAGGAACTGGATGAGCCTGTTGGAACTGCACCTGTCGTCTTCGATATCGAAAATGTTGTCACGGCATTCAACGGGGCATTGAAAGATGTAGAGGTTACCAAGAAGTGGAAAGGCGCCATAAAGGATGACATTCCGTCGGCAGAGGCCTTCAAGTCTTTCCTGGTTCTCAAAAATGGCAATGGAGATGATGTAAGTGAAACATACAAGGATAAATTGGAAGTAACTGCAAGGGGCACTACATACATCGCTAAGTGGAGCCGTATTCCTAAGGATAATTATAAGATCGAAGAAAAACCGGTTCCGGGATTTGAGACAGTGATTTCCGAAGACGGCAAAACGATAACCAACACCAAGAAACCTTCTGAGGAGAAACCGGAGATTGAGAAGTATGTCAATCAGGCGGTGCATAAGGATATCAAGCTGGATGAAGTGTTTACTTATGACATCATCGCGTATGTGACCAAGGATGCAGACTCGGTGAAGATAACGGATAAGCTTCATGACATGCTGACATTCGAGGGAGACTCTTCGGATGTGTCTGTTGTCGACCTCGGAGAAGATGACAACCATCTGGTTACCAATAATGTTTCAGGCGTCAAGGTCAATGACAAGGCAACTGTGGCAAAGGAAGGTAAAATTATTGATGGTACGGCAGTTAGTTTTAACGATCAGGTTCTGACCGTGTTCATTACCAATACGTTGAAGAAATCCGATGCAGTATATGACCCTGTTCAGATTGATAATATCGACCCGAGTGCTGAGGGATATTATGTGAAGGATGGTGATGATTACAAAGCGTCGTCAGATACCTCGGCGCAGGCAGATAAGCAGTATTTTGAGGAAAGCTACAAGGCAGCGGAAAATATTAAGACAGGAGATGATGTTTCAGGCGGTTATTACGAGAAAGATGGTGATGTATACAAACTGACTGAAGATGTTACTGCAGAGAATGGTAAGACATACTATGAACGCGTTTTCAAAGAAGTGACTATTGAATTCATTAATCCGTCACAAAAAGGATATTATGAGAAGGACGGTGAGACATACAAGGCTACAACCGATGCAATTGCTGATCCAGGCAAGCAGTATTACGTTAAGTCTGAAGAGGAAACCGGCTACGAGTATGACGAGGATGAAGACCAGCCTGTGACGGCTCTTCGCGGACACTGGATAAAAGTGACATTCAAGGCCAGGATTAACGATAAGACTCTCGAAGAAGTTAAGAAGGCTTATCAGGATATAAGTGCTTTAGATGTCGACGATGGCAGAGATCCTGAGAATGTCGGCAATGCACCTGTTATTTCTGCAGAGAATCATACGGGTATCCCAAACGATGCGAGCTACACAATCGGAGTTGCCAATGAAGCGGGCATGAAGGAAGATGTGCATAGAGATAAATCCAATATCGTGACGGTTAAGCCGAAAGATGAAGGGGGCATCACACCTAAACCTGATGATGGTGATGATGTTGCGCCGGCGGATGAAGACGCAGGCACTGTAAAATCCGCTGATACGGGAGATGATACTCCGCTCGGATTTGCAATTTTCGGTCTGCTTGGATCTGCTGCAGTATTTGAGCTTATGAGGAGGCGCAGAATGAGCTGATTGCCACCTCCTGGATATGGTAAATGGGAACCGTCCTCATGGCTGAAATGAGGGCGGTTTTTCAGTGTGATTATTTTGCAGGAATTAGTGCATTTTTTGTTGAAATTAGTGCGTTTCCTGTTCGACTTTGTTCCGATGAAAATGATAGCATTTTTGTATATTTCAGAAAGCATTGGATAAGCCGGGAGGAGAGTATGAGATACAGAAAAAATGTAGGAGATTTCGGGGAGCAGTTTGCCACTGAGATGCTAAACCTGTCCGGATACAGGGTAATAGCGAGAAATTTCAGGGTGCGCGAGGGAGAGATAGACATCATTGCTATCAAGGACGGAGTGATGCATTTTATCGAGGTAAAGACCAGAAACGGTGATGAGTTCGGTTATCCTTCGGATTCTGTGACGGTGACTAAACAAAAGAAGATAAAGAATGCTGCAAGGCAGTATCTGAGCAGCAGAAGAGGCAACTGGGAGGATGTGTCGTTTGATGTTTTCGAGGTGATGGTAAATCACATCGAGAACTGCATGTAGGAGGTGCGGGATGTACAGCAGGATAAGATCCGCGGTATGCTCCGGTATAGAGGGACGGGAAGTGTTCGTTGAAACGGATATTACCAGGGGACTTCCAAGCGTAAATGTCGTGGGACTTGCATCAACCACGGTTATGGAGTCAAAGGAAAGGATAAAGAACGCAATTATCAATTCGGGATTTGAATATCCGAGGCTCAGAGTGACTATCAATCTAATTCCGGCGGAGCTCAAGAAAAACAGCAGCTGCCTGGACCTGCCGATGGCTATGGGCATACTGGTATCCGAGATGAAGGAGTATCCGGAGGAATTGAATGAATTTGCAGTGATAGGAGAACTGACCCTCGACGGAAGGATTAATTCTGTCAGAGGGGGTCTTCCGATGCTCATGGATATTAAGAACAGAGGAATTGAAAAGGTGATTGTGCCAGGAAGAAATGTCCCGGAGGCTGTGATGGCCGGCATAAGTGAGATATATGCTGCATCAAAGCTCAGAGATGCAATGGAGATACTATTGAATCCGATGGGAAGGGATTTGTTCAGAAAAAGTGCCGGGGATTTAAAAAAAGAAGAGCAGGATAATGCATATGATCTGGATTTTAAAGATGTGAACGGCCAGGAGAATGCAAAGAGAGCTGTTATGATAGCGGCGGCGGGGCGGCATGGTCTTTTGATGGTTGGAAGCCCGGGCTGCGGCAAGACCATGCTCGCCGGCAGGATCCCGAGCATAATGCCGCCGATGAGCGAGCGCGAGATCACCGAAACGGCAGTAATCCGCTCGCTCGCCGGCCCCGCCGCCTCACTAAGCAGCCCTGTTCGCCCTTTCCGTCATCCGCACCACACCATAGGAAGGGCGGGGCTGCTCGGAGGAGGTGCAAATATCGCACTTCCGGGAGAAATAACACTGGCACATAACGGTGTGTTATTTCTCGACGAGATATGCGAATTTGACCGTCATAACATAGACGGGCTGAGAATACCCCTTGAGGAAAAGAGAATCAGCCATTTCAGAAAAGGAGAAACATATACATATCCATGCGACTTCCAGCTCGTTATGGCATCTAATCCTTGTCCCTGCGGATATTTCGGAGACAAGGAAAAGGAATGCACGTGCAGTCAGGCGGATATAGAGAGGTATCAGAATAAACTGAGCGGCCCGATAATGGACAGGATAGACATGAAGATATCCATGGAAAGAGTCACGTATACACAGCTAATAGCCAAGGGAGGCGGTATGAGTTCATATGATATGAGGCGCTCCCTTCAAAGAGCTCACGCCTTTTCAGGGAGCATGGGCAGAAACGGCTATAATTCCGATTTGACGAGCTCTGAGATGGATAAGCACTGCAGACTCGGCAGCAGCGAAAAAAACTTCATGAAAAGCGCATATGAGGCTCTTTCGATGTCACCGAGGTCCTATACCAGGACCCTCAGGGTCGCAAGGTCGATAGCGGACCTCGGTGAAAGCATCGAGATTAAAGAAGAGCATCTGGCTGAGGCCCTGAGTTACAGATTGCAATAAAGATCCTTCGGCCTCCGGCCTCAGGATGACAATAGAAAGCCTCAGGATGACATTTGTCATTCTGAGCGCAGCGAAGAATCTTAATTGGAGATAGTAAAAATGGAAAATAAAAGCACAGCAATTAAGGATTTTAATTACATCGAACCGAAATGGAAGGTCGGAAAATACAGAATAGAGAGGATAGACAAATCGTCAGTTGATTATCCCGAAAAACTGAGAAATATACCGAATGCACCGGTGCAGCTTTACTGTGCAGGCGACATATCTCTTCTTAAGGAGCGCTCGGTTGCCATGGTCGGCTCACGCCGGCATACGGTATACGGAAAGAACGTGGCTCTTATGATAGGGCGCCGTCTTGCGGAGCGCGGCATCACGGTGACTTCGGGACTGGCACTTGGCATTGATGCATATTCGCATGAGGGAGCACTTGAGGCGGACGGCAGGGTGATAGGCGTTCTCGGAGGCGGCATTGAGGTCATGGGCCCCGCAAGGAATAAAAACCTAATGATGAGAGGCCTGGACGCAGGGGGACTCGTCGTCAGCGAATATGAGCCGACATTTCAGGCACAGACATATACGTTTCCCGCGCGCAACAGGATCATAAGCGGACTTTCGGATGCAGTGATAGTTGTGGAAGCAGGTATGAACAGCGGAACTCTCATCACTTCCAATCATGCTGCGCAGCAGGGGCGCCCAGTGTATGCTGTTCCCGGTCCCATAAACAGCCAGTTCAGCATAGGCTGCAACCTCCTGATAAGAGACGGAGCGATGCCTCTTGTGCTTGTGGATGATCTCATACGCGATCTGGGACTCGGCACTTCACCGGGTAAAAAGAATTGTTCTAATGTTAATCTGGCAGGTGACGAACTTGTAATCTACGAAGCCCTTGCGCGCATGGGAGGAGCCACGGTCGATGAAATCGTACGTGAGACCGGAAAAAGTGCTTCTCTTGTAAATGCTGTTGCCACCGTAATGGAAATTAAAGGCATCACCGAAACCTACGCCGGCCGCATATACATTTCAAGTTAGGCTTGCATATATGGAAGACTTTGTGCTAAATTTTCAAATTGTAAAAAGTCTACAATATATATGAAGACAAAAATATATATCCAAGAGGTTATTAATGGCTACAGCTACAAGAAAAACTGCAACAAAGAAAAAGGCGGGCAGCAAGTCTGCAAGCGCCAAAGGAAAGACCCTCCTTATCGTGGAGTCTCCGTCCAAGGCCAAGGTTATAGGCAAATATCTGGGAAGCAAATATAAAGTAATCGCTTCGGTCGGTCACGTAAGAGACCTGCCCAAGAGCCGCCTTGGCGTAAGCGTCGAAAACAACTTCGAGCCGGAGTACATTAACATCCGCGGCAAAGGCGACACGATCAAAGAGATAAAAAAAGAAGCAGCGGCAGCTGATAAAGTCCTGCTCGCAACCGACCCGGACCGCGAAGGCGAAGCCATCTCGTGGCACCTCGCGCATCTTCTGGATTTAAAGCCCGAAGATGAGTGCCGCATCATGTTCAATGAAATCAACAAGCAGACGGTTCAGGCTGCAATCAAGGAGCCGAGGGCTATAGATGAAAAACTCGTGGATGCCCAGCAGGCCAGAAGAGTGCTCGACAGGCTCGTGGGTTATCAGATAAGCCCGCTGCTCTGGAAGAAAGTCGCAAGGGGACTTTCTGCCGGAAGAGTGCAGTCGGCTGCTCTCAAGCTCATATGCGACAGGGAGACCGAGATACAGAATTTCATACCAGAGGAGTACTGGTATATCGCTGCGGATTTCGGCGATGAATTTATTGCGGAACTCTCCAAGATAGACGGAAAGAAAGCCGAGATCAAATCGGAGGATGAGACAAATGCCATAAAGGCCGATCTTGATAAAGGCAGATACGAAGTCGCAGATATTAAGGAAGGCAAGCGCCAGACCAAGCCCTATGCTCCTTTTACGACATCGAGCCTTCAGCAGGATGCATCGATCAAGCTCGGTTTTCAGACAAGTAAAACCATGCAGATAGCCCAGCAGCTCTATGAGGGCATAAGTCTCAAGGGCATCGGAGCCAGGGGTCTTATCACTTACCTAAGAACGGACTCCGTGAGAGTCTCCGACCAGGCCAGGGCTGCTGCAAATGAATATCTCAAAGAAACATTCGGGCCTGAGTATGCAGGAAACAATTACTACGCCAACAAAAATAAGGCCATGCAGGATGCGCACGAGGCCATCAGACCGTCTGACGTTACACTCGAGCCGGAGAAGATAAAGGATTCGCTCACGCCGGATCAGTTCAAGCTCTACGATCTTATCTGGAGACGTTTTGTGGCATCCCAGATGACAGCTGCGCAGTACGACACACTGGCCGTTCTGATTGAAAACGGCAAATACGAGTTCAAGGCTACAGGCTCGCGCATGACATTCGACGGCTGGCGCAAGGTATACAAGACCTCGTCCGGTGATAACGAAGTAAATATTCCAAAGCTGACGGAAGGCGAAGTGCTGGAACTCGAAAAGCTCATAACAGAGCAGAAGTTCACACAGCCGCCTGCAAGATATACGGAAGCAGCCCTCGTCAAGGAGATGGAGGAAAAGAACATCGGAAGACCGAGTACTTATGCTTCCATAATTTCGGTGCTTGTAAACAGGCGCTACATCAAGAGGGTTAAAAAGACCCTCGAGCCTACCAAACTCGGTTTTGATGTAATCGGCATACTCGCCGCGTATTTCTCGGACATAGTCGATGTGGCATTTACCGGTGAGATGGAGGACAATCTCGACGGCATAGAGCTCGGAAACAAGGAATGGAAGAGCGTTATCGCAGACTTCTATAAGGGATTTGCCGAAGAACTGAAAGTTGCCGATGAGGAAGTCGAGAGGATAGAGCGCGAAGTCGTGCTTTCGGATGAGGTTTGCGAGAAGTGCGGCAAACCCATGGCCATTAAAGAGGGCAGGTTCGGTCAGTTCCTCGCCTGCACAGGCTATCCGGAATGCAAAAATACCAAGCCCATCGTCAAGTCAACAGGCGTTGCATGTCCGAAATGCGGCAAAGACATAATAGAGAAAAGAGGCCGCAAGTCAGGCAAGGTTTTCTACGGATGCAGCGGATATCCTGCCTGCGATGTTTCGTACTGGGATAAGCCTGTCGGCAGATTCTGCCCGGACTGCGGCTCCATGCTGGTGCAGGGCAAGGGCAAGACCAAACTGATTAAATGCTCCAACCAGGAGTGCGGATACAAAGAGAAAAAGCAAGGAGAAGATAATGATTAAATTCCATGCAACAACGATATGTGCCGTAAGGCGTCCGAACGGCGACATCGCCATAGGAGGAGATGGTCAGGTCACCATGGGTGAGACCACCATTATGAAAAACGGCGCAAAGAAAGTAAAGAAGATATATAAGGATAAAGTGCTGACGGGATTTGCCGGCTCGGTTTCAGATGCATTCTCGCTGACCGAGAAATTCGAAAACAAGCTCGGAGAGCACGCAGGCAATCTCAAAAGAGCTGCAGTCGACCTCGCTCAGTACTGGAGATCCGACAAGGCCATGAGAAACCTCGAGGCGCTCATGATAGTCGCTGATGAGGAAGATCTGCTGGTGATCTCCGGAAACGGAGAGGTTATCTCACCGGATAAGGACGTTGTGGCCATAGGCTCAGGCGGTAACTACGCGTACTCCGCAGCGGTTGCGCTCTTTGAAAACACAGACCTCGATGCCGAGACCATAGTCAGGAAATCCCTTGAGATAGCAAGCAGCATATGCGTATATACCAATGACAACATCTCTGTGGAGAAACTCTAGGAGGATATGAAATGTCAGATAACATCAAAAATATGACTCCGAAGGAAATAGTCGCGGAGCTGGATAAATACATCATAGGTCAGGATGAGGCCAAGAAATATGTGGCGATTGCTCTTCGTAACCGCTACAGGAGATCGCGCCTGTCTGAGGCGATGAGAGAGGAAGTATCCCCCAAGAATATCCTTATGATGGGGCCTACCGGAGTAGGTAAGACAGAGATTGCAAGAAGGCTTGCAAAACTCATGGACGCGCCGTTTGTAAAGGTCGAGGCCACCAAGTTCACGGAGGTCGGTTACGTGGGGCGTGATGTCGATTCCATGATCAGAGACCTCGTTGAGGCTTCCATGAGGCTCTCAAAACAAAAGAGAATGGATGAGAATTCCGAAATGGCAGAGCAGCTCGCAGAGGATATCATCGTAAAGGCCATCATCCCGGGAGGACCCGAGGAGAACCAGAGCGGCGGAGTATCTCTCGGCAGCATTTTCGGAAACCTCGGCAATCTCGGATACAAGACCCAGAAAGAGGAATACGAGGAAAACAAACAAAAGGAGTTCGAGTCAAGCAAGGACTACTCAGATATCAAGATGGCCAGGGAGCAGGTCAGAAAACAGCTTAAAGAAGGACTGCTCGAGGATCAGATAGTTGAGATTGAGGTTGAGGACACACCAAAGAACACTCAGCTTGATCTGAACGATGGCATGATAGCCATAGGAAATATCTTCGACAACATGATGCCTAAAAAGACCAAGCGCAAAAAGTGCAAGGTCAGCGACGCCAGGCGCATACTGAAGGAGCAGGAAGCCCAGAAGATGATCGACATGGATCAGGTGACGGACGAGGCCCTTCAGAATGCAGAGCAGAACGGCATCATATTCATAGACGAGATAGATAAGATCGCCTCGGGTAACAGCATGAGATCCGGCGCTGACGTGTCAAGGGAGGGCGTTCAGAGAGATATACTCCCGATAGTCGAGGGAAGTGTCGTCAATACAAAGTACGGACCGGTCAAGACAGACCACATGCTCTTCATCGGTGCAGGTGCATTTCACGTTTCAAAACCGAGCGACCTGATCCCGGAGCTTCAGGGAAGATTTCCGATCAATGTAGAGCTCCAGAACCTGGACAGGGAAGACTTTAAAAAGATTCTGACTGTCCCGCAAAATGCAGTAACCAAGCAGCAGAAAGCTCTCCTTGAGACCGAGGGCGTTGAAGTCGAATTCACGGATGATGCTATCGATGAGATTGCAAACCTCGCATATCTCATGAACGAAGAGACTGAGAACATCGGAGCCAGGAGACTTCATACAATCATAGAGATTCTCCTCGAGGACATCTCATACAATCTGCCGGATCCCGAAATCAGGGAATGCAAGATTGACAGAGCCTACGTACAGGAAAGACTCAAGGAGAAGATCAAGGAAGTAGACGTAGACAAATACATACTCTAGGCATGGTGCTTTACAAATCCATTCTTGAATCAGCCGAAGCGGAGTATGTAGTGGAAAAATCCCGCTTTATAGCCCACGCCTCTCCGGCGGAGACACCGGAAGAGGCCAGGCTTTTTGTAGCGGACATAAAGGAAAGATACAAGGACGCCACGCATAACGTACCCGCATTTATCTGCGGTGCCGGAATGGAGCATCAGTGGGCAAGCGACGACGGTGAGCCTCAGGGTACATCCGGCATGCCGATTCTCAAGCTTATTTCGTCCTCTGAGCTAACAAACCTGGTAATTGTGGTCACGAGGTACTTCGGGGGCATAAAACTCGGCACAGGCGGCCTGGCGCGCGCATACAGCCACTCAGCAAAGCTGGTAATAGACGAAGCGGGTATCTGCGAGGTCAGAGAGGGCATAAGACTCGAATACAGTTTTGACTATTCATATCTCAGCAAGCTGCAGAGCATGGCAGATGCAAACAGATACATAATCGGGGATATAAATTACAGCGATGTGGTAAACGCTGAACTATCCTGTATGTCAGAGGACGGGGACAGAGTAAAGTCTCTGATGTCAGATCTGACGGGAGGCAAAGCAGTCCTTAAAAACGAGGAAATAACCCTTGCAAAATACAGGATATAAAGGCTGTAAGGTTAGTCGCACAAATACAAAAAAATAGGGTTTGACACTTGCTATAAATCGTGTTAATATAATCGAGCGTCAATTTTGACGGGCGCATAGCTCAGCTGGGAGAGCACCTGCCTTACAAGCAGGGGGTCATA
>ONJG01000024.1 GCA_900318105.1 uncultured Eubacteriales bacterium | reverse complement strand
TGTTTCGGTGTTTTTCTCTTTGATGGCCTTAGTTTAGCAACCCGCCAGGTACACAACGGTTATGAGAACGGTACAGAACGGTTACGGCTGGGGTACAGAACGGTTACAAATGGCACTTTTTTTGAAATTTTTTCGGTTTTTTCAAAAAAATCGGTTACAGTGCACTTGCACCGAAGTTTGACTTATGAGGGCACATAATCTATCTTTGTAATGGAAACTGTCGGCAGCCGCAGGCTGCACGGGGGGCATATATAACCCTCGGGTTTAACATAACTCTGCAAGAATTCCTCCAGCCTCTTTAGGTGGTGGGATGAATTGCAGCAATGGTATAGACACGCGCTTCAGCCCCACCCATCCTTGCACCCACCCCTGTGTGCGCGTGAAGGAGAGCTTGCCGGATGTGCCGTTACGAAACTGAAGGCCTGAAGACGTGAAAAAAGAACATAAAAGAACATTGCAAACAATACGAAAAGGAAAAGAAAGAATGAAATTTGTGATTCAGAGAGTCAGCCATGCATCTGTAACCGTGGATGGCGAAGTAATAGGTAAGATAGGAAGAGGTTACATGGTGCTCATCGGAGTCTGCGATGCGGATGATGAGACAGTGGCGGACAAGATGGTGGATAAGATGATCAAGCTCCGCATCAACGAGGATGCCGAGGGCAAGACAAATCTGTCGCTTGCCGACGTGGACGGAGGGCTGCTGCTGATATCGCAGTTCACGCTCTACGCAAACTGCAAAAAAGGAAACAGGCCTTCATTTATTGAAGCGGGTTCGCCTGAGCATGCAAATGCACTTTATGAATACATCATCGCGCGCTGCAAGGAGCAGGTGCCCGTGGTGGAAAAGGGCAGTTTCGGCGCAGAGATGAAAGTCGAGCTTGTGAACGACGGACCGTTCACCATACTGCTCGATTCGGAGAAGTTATAGAAAGGAATATTATAAAATGAAAATATTATTGACCGGCGGCGCCGGATATATCGGATCGCATACGGCTATAGCGCTTATCGAAGCGGGGCACGATGTGTCTGTGCTGGACAACTACAGCAACAGTTCCCCCGAGGCCATAAAAAGGGTTGAGAAAATCACCGGGAAAAACATAGCGCTGCATGAGGCTGATGCCGCAGATAAGGATAAGGTGATGAGCATCCTGAAAAAGGAAATGCCGGACTGCATCATTCACTTTGCGGGGCTGAAGGCCGTGGGCGAGTCGGTTGATAAACCGGTTGAATACTACAGGAACAACATAGATACGACTCTGACCCTGCTTGAGTGCATGAGAGAGCTCGGGCTTAAGAACTTCGTGTTCTCGAGCTCTGCGACTGTCTACGGCGATGACCACAAGCCGCCGTTCACGGAGGAGATGACCAAGGGCATGTGCACAAATCCGTACGGCTGGACCAAGTGGATGCAGGAGCAGATGCTGGCGGACGCGGCAATTGCAAGCAGCAAGTTCGCATCGCAAAGCAGGGGAGCAAAGGGCTCTGAGGATGAGGCAACAGACTGGAAAGAGCCGCTTTCCGTCGTCCTGCTTCGCTACTTCAATCCGGTAGGAGCTCACGAAAGCGGCCTCATCGGAGAGGATCCGCAGGGCATCCCGAACAACCTCATGCCGTTCATCTCGCAGGTGGCGGTCGGCAGGCGCGACCACCTGACGGTGTTCGGAGATGATTATGACACGCCTGACGGCACCTGCCGCCGCGACTATATACACGTGATGGACCTCGCAGAGGGACACGTAAAGGCAGCCGAGTATGCTGCGGAGCACACGGGAACTGAGGTCTTTAATCTGGGATCGGGCACGCCGTACAGCGTGCTTGAAATGGTGCACGCTTTCTCCGCTGCCTGCGGCAGCGAAGTGGCCTATGAAATAGGCCCACGGCGTGCCGGCGACATCCAGGATTCCTGGGCGAACGCAGACAAGGCCCTGAAGGTCCTCGGCTGGAAGACCAGGCGCGGCATAGACGAGATCTGCCGCGACGCCTGGAACTGGCAGAGCCAGAATCCACAGGGCTACGGCGAGTAAGCACGGATAATCACAGGAAAAACGCAAATAATCCGTGCACCGGGCTCATAAGATGCAGCAGGTGTACGGATTGTTTAATTGCTTTTCTTTTAAATCCGCATACAAGCGTAACCGTTAATGAAGTTTTAATAACGAAATGTTAGAATCTCCTTAACATTTTATATAAGAAGAAAGAAAAAAGGACGACAAATGAGATTATTGGTAGTGGAAGATCAGAAGGACCTGAATGACATAATAGTCAGGAAGCTCGAAAGGGAAGGCTACGCCGTTGACGCCTGCTACGACGGAAAGGACGCGCTGGACTACATAGCGGGAGCAGAGTACGACGGCATCATATTGGACATATTGCTTCCCGGGATAACAGGGCTTGGCGTGCTCAGTGAAATGCGCGGCAAAGGCAACTCCACACCGGTGCTCCTCCTGACTGCGCTCGGCGACGTCGACGACAGAGTTGCCGGTCTCGATGCGGGAGCCGACGACTACCTTGTCAAACCTTTTGACTTCAATGAACTTATGGCCCGCATCAGGTCCATGACCAGGAGAAAGGGCACCCATACCAGCAGCGTCATAGAGCACAAAGGCATCAGGATAGATACGGCGGCTCATGTGGTCACAAGAGAGGACGAGGAACTCGAGCTTACCGCCAAGGAATACAACATACTCGAATACCTGATGCATAATATAGGAAGAGTTATCTCGAGAGACAATCTTTCATCCCATGTATGGAACTACGACTATGACGGCGGATCTAACGTGATAGACGTGTACGTACATCACCTCAGAAAGAAACTCGAGAACGGTGAAGACGGAAAGAAATACGACAGGGTCATCGAGACCGTCAAGGGAACCGGCTACATAATCAGATAGAAACATAAAAGTGAAGGTTAATAAAAAGGATATTTCAATGGAAAGAGCGACGCGGAAAGGCAGTGCTGCATCCGGGCTTTCAATCACTGCGAAGATTACAATCTGGTACACGCTGTTTCTGATGATCGTCGCCGCGGTCCTGTCCTTCGTACTGTTCAGGCTCTACGATGAGAAGATTCAGAGCGCGGCAGAGAACAAGCTCGTCAGAGTGGTGGACGAAGTCGGAGACCTGATAACCGACGACGGGGATGACTTCATCCTGGACAGGAGGATCAGCTATTACCACAAGGATACATATATCAGCGTCTATGAAATGGACGAAGAGCTTGTCACCGGAAGACGCCCTAGAGGCATAGACGTCTTCCCTCCGCTGAGCAGCGAAGAGATACAGGTGACGAGAGATTCACAGGGCAGCGAGTGGTACATATACGACAACATAATAAATGTGGAAGGCAAAGACATGTACATCCGCGGCATGCTCAACAACATCGCAGACGATGACAAGTTCTCATTTACGATTTCACTTGCAGCAGCGCTGATTCCGATCATACTCATAATTGCGGCCATCGGAGGCTACGCGATTACAAGAGGCGCCTTCGCCCCGGTCAGAGAGACCATCAAGGCAACCAAAGAGATCACCAGGGACGGAGATCTGAGCCGGAGGATACCGCAGGGCAAAAGCCGCGACGAGATATATGAGCTCTCGACAGCCTTTAACGATATGTTCGACAGAGTCGAGGAGCTGGTGAAGCGCGAGAAACAGTTCACCGCCGATGTGTCGCATGAGCTACGTACGCCGCTTGCCATCATCCGTGCGCAGAGCGAGTATGCCATGGAGGATGAGAGTTATGCGCCTGATGCCGTAGGAGTAATAAACAGGGAATCCCGCAGGATGAGCAGTCTTATCGGCAACCTCCTGTTGATAGCAAGAAGCGACTCGGGCAGGATGGTTCCGGATAACAAGGAGCTCAAAGTGAGCGAACTGCTGGAGGGACTGGCTGAAATAAAAAGGTCCAATGCAGAGGACAAGGGACTCTCTCTTGAGACGGATATTGAGGACGGAATCAACATGGAGACGGACGAGGACATGCTGGCACGCATAGTTGTCAATCTCCTGGACAATGCAATCAAGTACGACAACAAAAAAGGCGGACTGATTAGGCTGAGCGCCCGCACGGAAGAAAGCAAACTCACAATCAGAGTCTCCGATGACGGAGAGGGCATAAGGCCGGAAGACAGAGAGAAGATATGGGAGAGATTTTATCGCTCCGATGCCGCGAGGACTCATGAGGAATCGTCTGGAATCGGACTTTCCATAGTCAAGGTGCTCTCAAAGGCTCTCGGAGGAAATGCCGAACTCAGAAGCGACGAAGAATCCGAACTAGGCGGAGCGACGTTCGAAGTAACACTCCCGTATGCAAGGAAGGCAGAGGAAAATACGCAATGAAAATCTCAAATAGAAAGAACCTTTCATTAATAATGGTACTCATGCTGGTGTTCACGGCGGCGCTTGTGTCTTCGTGCGCAAACAACCATCCGATTGACGAAAGCAAGCTGCCCAGGCTGGAAGAACAGACAGAGCAGCAAGCGCAGCAGCAGGATCAAGGCCAGCAGAATGCGCAGCAGGAGCAGGCGCAGCAACAGACGGAACAACCGACGCAGCAACAACAGCAGCAACAGCAGCCCGCAGGCCCTCAGGTTTCCGAGGCGCAGGCCATAAATATCGTCCTAAAAAAAGTGCCGGGGGCGACGCAGAGCAACCTGGTTTCATTCGGAAGCGACTACGACGACGGACGCTGGCTGTATGAAGGCGAACTCAGATACAACGGCCTCGAATATGACTTCGAGATAGATGGAATGACGGGGAATATTCTCGAATGGGAAATAGACGACTAGAAAAAATTAATCCAACGTTAATCCAGATTTAATCTGGCGGGATTAAAATTAGTTTCGTAAAACTAATTTAATCTATCAACTTAATATACATCAACCTTCACTATAGAGAGCCCCGATGTCCTTGAGACAGCGGGACTTTCGCTTTTTGGAAAAACGGCTGCGAAGAGAGAAAGAGTCTTTATAAAACAGCGCAGATGATATATTATTGACCAATATGGTGGATATAAGAAAAACACTTATTAATACAGCAACTGTATGCATGGCATTTGCCCTGGCGTTAAGCGTGGCTCTTGTTCCTGTAACGGTCCGGGCGCATGCGGAGGACGGAGAGGATAATCTTATCTATCTCATGGGAACAGCGGAATACGACAAGGCCTATGAGGTGCTCTCGATGATAAACAACGAGAGGAGCAAGAGGGGCATATCCACGCTCAGCATGGACCAGACCCTGATGGATGCAGCCATGACGAGGGCGGCAGAGACCGTCCTCTACTTCGAGCATGCAAGGCCGAACGGCGGCTCCTGGGACACCGTGACCCCAAAGGTCAAGGGTGAAAACCTCGGAAAGGGCACGGGCAGCTCATCCAGAATTATGAAGCTCTGGATGGAGTCGGACGGACACAGGGAGAATATCCTGAGATCCAAGTTTAACGGCGTGGGAGTGGCCTGCTTTGAGTACGAAGGCACAAGCTACTGGGTGCAGCTCTTCGGAACGACCGGAAGCGAAGGTGCGGAAAGACCCGAGAGCGGACCGCTGTCGGTGGGCATAGATCTCCCGGGAGAGGATGACGCCGGAGGCTTTCATCTGGATTACGTCATCACGAGCGGAGGCGAGCCTGTGACCGGCAGCGCGGCATCAGATGCGGATGATGAAGAGGATGATGTTCGCCCGCTGAGGATGTATGAGGGAGACAGCATGGCCCTCGGGCTGATGGGAGATTATCTGGTATTCGACCCCGCAAAGCTTAAGTGGGAGAGCACCGATCCCGATGCAGCATCCGTTGATGAAAGCGGCAGGCTTGTAATAAAAGGAGCGGGAGAGGCCACGATAAGTGCGAGCTCCGGCAGCATCAAAAGAGCCTCCTTTGATATCGAGGCGAAAAAGAACATAAGCCGCCTCCACGTGATAGACAGGCTTACAAAGACAGAGGACATCAGCGAAAGAAAATACGAGGATACGCCGGTTTGCCCGGACATCACGGTTATCGGAAGAGACGGAGTGCTCGAGCAGGGCCGGGATTACACCCTGGCATACAGGGATAACGAACAGGCCGGAACGGGCTCTGTGGAGATCCGCGGCGCGGGTGACTACGGCGGAATCATAACCAAGGAATACATCATTAAATAGTTATGTCATTCTGAGGAGCGAAGCGACGAAGAATCTATTATTAAGATCCTTCGCTGCGCTCAGGATGACAGATGCTGCGCTCAGGATGCGATTGTTAACTGGTTTAAATGACAGCGTTTTGTGATATTATTAGTCTGAATTGGAACGTGATGAAGGGCGTTCAGATTAAAGGTAATAAGTAGACTTTTAAGAAGGAGAGAAACAAATTGGAAGAGAAAACTTTAAGGGCCATCAACGCGGCTACCGAAGCGATCACCGAAGAAATGAACAAGGTGATTATCGGTAAGGATGATGTAATCAGAAAAGTTATCATGAGCGTGCTCGCAAACGGACACATCCTGCTCGACGACGTACCGGGAGTAGGAAAGACGTCCATCGCGGTTGCACTCGGAAAAACACTCGGCATGAAGTACAACAGAATCCAGTTCACACCGGATGTACTGCCTTCGGACATCGTTGGTTTTTCCATCTTTAACAGAGACAGCGAAAACCTCGTGTACGTGCCGGGCATCATCAACGATACAAACCTCCTGCTCGCGGACGAGATCAACCGTACATCCTCAAGGACACAGTCGGCTCTGCTTGAGGCCATGGAGGAAAAGCAGGTAACGGTGGACGGCAAATCATATCAGTTGCCCGATCCGTTTATCGTAATCGCCACGCAGAACCAGGTGGGAGCCGCGGGAACGCAGGTGCTGCCACATGCGCAGATGGACCGTTTCCTGACCAAGCTCAGCATCGGATATCCTGACAAGATGAGCGAAAAAGCGATCATACTCGGACGTCAGGTGGAGGATCCGTTTGCCGCAGTCGGACAGGTGGCCAGCAAGGAAGTCGTAAAGTCGATGCAGGAGCTCACGCTTCAGGTCACGATGAAGGACGAAATCGTGGGCTACATCGCAGATCTCGTGGATTCATCCAGAAACAACAACCTGATCGAGCTCGGAATAAGCCCGAGAGGTGCCATCGCAGTCAGCCATATGGCCAAGGCCTGCGCGCTGATGAACGGCAGGGATTATGTGACGGAAGAGGATGTCAGGGATGTATTCCTCGACACCTGTGCGCACAGGATACTGCTCACCCAGAAGGCGAGAGCTCAGGGAATTTCCGCAAGAGACGTACTGAATCAGCTTATCGGCGGAACGAAAACGCCGTACGGTGTGGAGTAGTAAATGCTGAAAAGAAGAATTGCATGCGGACTACTTATAGTCGCTGCGCTGATACTGTATTTCTTTGATAACGAATCGGTGACGCTCGGCCTGCTCCTGGCCATGATAGTCATGCCGACCGTATCCATAGGACTGCTCGCACTTTCGGGAAAGAACCTGACAGTCAGAATGGATGAATCGCCGGTGGTCGGAGAGAGACCGACGCTCAGGCTCACCATAGAAAATCCCGGCATCATGCCGGTGGCAAATGCCGAACTTGAGATGGTATGCGAAAATCTCAGGACAGGTGAAACAGACAGCACGGCAATACACGTATCTCCCGGGCCGAAGAGCAAAAGGGAGATAGATTTTGAAGTGATGGCAGGCCATGCCGGAAGATACAGGGTGCGCGTGGCCAACGCCATGATGTGGGATCCGCTGATGCTCGCAAGTAAAAATCTGCCCTGCGAGGACAGCAGGTTCATGACGGTGATGCCGGAGCTGTTCGAAGCACATCTATCGTACGCATCCGATGCGGCCCTGCTCGAAAGCGACAGATCCGCGGACAGCAGGCGCGGCATGGACCCGGGAGATGTCAGGGGCATCAGAGAGTACGTGCCGGGAGACCCGGTAAGGAACATACACTGGAAGCTCTCCGAAAAGACAGATAAGATGCTGGTCAAGGAGCTCGGAACACCTATTACAGACCAGATACTCGTAATCCTGGGAAGCGCAGGAGAGAGAAGCAGCGACCCGGAGGCGCTGGAAGCCATCGCTTCGGTATACGCATCTCTCATACACACGCTCAGGCAGGACAGCACCAGTCTCACAGCCGCATGGACAGATGCGCTGTCCGGGCAGGCGGTGTTCAAAAAGATAAGCAACGAAGATGATCTCGCAGCAGCAGCGGATGAGTATCTCGCATCACCTGCTTCCATGCAGGGTGCGTTTGCCAGCATAGACAGAGACCTCGCGGAGACCAGATACGCACACATCGTGATTGTCTGCGGCAGGGTTCCGACGGGACTTGAGGCCATAGCAAACGGCTGCAATGTGACGGTTCTTCTCTACGGAACTGAGGGAAGCACCACGGAAAACAACGTCCAGATTGTAGGATTCGGAAACAAGACCTATGAAGAGGACCTCGCAGGAATTGAGGTATAAAGTATTGTCATTCTGAGCGAAGCGAAGAATCTAAAAAAGATAATGAAGATAAAAGTACCGAAGTTTGGGAATAAGAAGGGACGCGAAGAAGCTGCACCGGCAGAGACAGGAGCCGGAGCGGTCAATTTCGCTGCAGCAGGTTTTTCATCTGCTCCGGACTATCCGTCTGCAGCATTTGCGGCGCCGAGCGCCTCGATTGAAGACAGCGCGGACGGCTTTGACGTAAATGTCAGAAATGCCGAGTCCGGAATCCGCCTGCTCGACCAGACAAAGGCCAATCCCTGGGTTTTAAGGGAGATGCCACACGAGATAGCAACGGCTGTTTCGCTGATGTCGGTATTTTCACTCCTTCTGGCGGCGGCCGGACTTGCGACCACCATTCCATTCCTGCTGGCGGGCGTCATAGTGTATATGGTGCCCACATTCCTTGAGGAAAAGCTGGAAGGAAGGATAAGGCTCTATGCAGCAGCCGGTGTGTTTGTCGTGCTGGTCATAGTGGCCGTACTGATGAGAAAATACCTCTGGGGAGGATTCGGAACCATCATGAATTCGGTATATGACGCGTCCGAGTCCACGCAGGCGTATTTGTATGAGAGGATTAATGTCGGAGCGACTGCGGACGAGCATCCCGAGATGTGCGTCAGGTCGATTGCCGTATGGGCATCCTCATTGATTGGGATGCTCGCGGCTCTTCCGCCGGCAGCCGTAAGAAGAGCCGTAGGACTCGGCGCGGCCATACTCGCCATGCTGATGTTCGCATATTACGGCATCATCCCGGCTGTAGTATGTATCCTCCTGATAATAATCGCCCTCGTGTTTGTTCTCGCAAGAGGAGGCCTGCTCTCAGCGCTTCCGGTGCTGATTGCATCGCTTATGATCTTCGGTATCATCATGCTGATTGCCCCGGGGGAGAACTACGGTATCTCCAGGGCAGATGAGAACTTCAGGGACAGATTTGCCCTGCACTCAGCCTACCTCGAAAACAACATAGAGCAGGGTTATCAGGATGAGATGAACGATCCGATCAACGAAGACGAATATATTAATGAAGAGGAAAACGGTTACGTAAGCGAGCACAAATGGCTCGTTCCGCTCATAATAGCGCTGCTCATACTCGCAGCACTGGGCGCCGCAGCATACTTCCTGTACAGAAGGTACAAAATACGGCGCGATGCAAACCGCGAGGGCATAGACTCTCCGGATCCGAGGACAGCCATAGTCGCGATGTTCCCGTACGCCGTAAGGTGGCTCGGGGCAGCAGACATAGATGTCTCCGGCAAGACTTTCGCATCGCTCGTGGAACCGCTTCGCAAGGACGTGTCCGACCAGTACTCCAACTATTTCAAGAGCATGTACGTGCTCTGGAGAGAGGCCGCATACTCAGACCATGAGATGGCAGAGGAGAAGAGAACCGCCATGAGCGAGTTCCTCGAGGAAACCACGGACATGGTAAAGCGCGACCTCGACTTCAAGGGCAAAATCAGAACCGCGTTCAAGTATGCACTGTAGGTAAAAAAATGAAAATAGATAGTAGACGCACAAGTAAATATCTGCTTTTGGCGCTCATACTGGTCGCCGTATTTGTGCTGCCCGGTTGCAGGACCAGGCTCACCAATAACAGCGAAGTCAGCAACATCCAGTACGACGAAGACGGCTACATGTCCGACATGTACCAGATGAGACGTGACGAGCTCGGACTCTCAACAGCCGAGCGCCCGCTCCTCCCCGACTTCGGCTCCGGCGAGACAGACGAAAACGACGACTTCGGCGAAGGCGAAGAGATCAACTACAACCCCGAGGACTACCAGGAGGACTTCAGCGAGCCCCAGACCAACACCAACACGAATACAAACACAAATACCAACACCGGCACCCGCCGTACGACCAATACAACCACGCCTAGCAGAAGGACACCTTCCAGAAGAGGGTCAGATGACGATGATGAGTCTATTTCCGTTACGTTTAATCCGACATCGCAAGGCACAATACAAGGAAGTAAGCCAGGAGAAAAAGTAACAAAGACCGTAGAAAAAGGAAGTAAAATAACACCACCGGCGTTAGAAAAAAGAGAAGGCTATAAGGTTGATGAGTGGGAAGGAAATACCGGGACAACGATAAAACCGGGAGAAAGCAAGGAGGTAAAAGAGGATACCACATTTACTGCGCATTGGGTTCCAGATAGCAGTGGCGGTGGATCGGAAGATAAAACATTTGAAATATCATTAAATCTGGATGGAGGAACAGGACAGACCTCTGCCAAAGCTACTGAGGGAAGCACATATAGGAGCTTAAAAATAAAGGATCCAGAAAAGGACGGATATGACTTTGACGGTTGGTATAAAGATGAAGGATGCACAAAGGGCATTTCAGATAGTGAAAAAGTAGATTCAAATATTAAAACACTATATGCAAAATGGAAAATAAATCAATATAAGACATGGACAAAGAAGTACAATGAAGAAATGGCAGGAGGCGCACCAAAGATAACTTATGCTGTTGCCGATGATACCGATCTTGAAGGATTGATGAACGGTTATTCGGGACCAAGACTAAATAACAAGGACTTTGATTACGTGATTATTACGCTAGATGATCCGTATAATGTTGAGAAGGCTCAGGAAGAGGCTAATAAAGCAATAGACGGCACAGAACACGCAGGAAAAACGACCAAAGTAATAGTTATAAAAAAAGATAGTCTAAAAGGGAATGAAAAACAAAAGTTGTTGAACAAAATTGCAATGTTCAACGAGATATATGAGGCCTCTGAGGAATATCAACTTTCCAAAGCAGAGAGTGATTTGAAAGACAAACATACGATAGCATACAAGATGTACGATTACGTAGAACCCGAACAAGATCCTAACCCAGACCCGACGCAGGATCCGGAATCACAGACCTAACCATAAAAAAAGGCAATCGCAGAACGCGGTTGCTTTTTGCTGTACGACGGGCATGCCGTCAGTCTGTGGTGAAAGTCCACAAAGGGCGTAGTTGCCGACGAACCCCATAGCGACTTGCAAGGTTTGCATCGTGAGGTGCAGGCGAGA
>ONJG01000063.1 GCA_900318105.1 uncultured Eubacteriales bacterium | reverse complement strand
CAGGAGGTATTTGCCTTGTGGAAGATCATTTATATTGATCTTTCCTGTTTGGGCATCACTTGAAACTGTCTTCGCAGTGCCACCAAACTTGGCAGCGGATGCACTTGTAAGTGTGGATTTAGGACGATTCCTTCCTTCTAAAATATACCATCCGGTTGGGTCATCTTCACCTACTACTGTAATCACAAACTGTGCGGAACTGCCTGTGACTGCAGTGCCATTCTCATCAACCTTTGTAAGCTCGATTGGCTTGCGCTCGTTCTCAAGAACAAGTCCATTGCACTTGGTGTAAGCACTTGTATCCCAATAATCAGTGTTGACTCTGGCGTTTGTTGTGGTATTGTGCATCAGCACATGGTCGCCGTTTTCCTTAATAACGAGTATCCAAGGATTAATAGCTTTCTTATATCCTGTTGGAGCTGTTTCCTCGTATATGAGATAAACGCCAGCTTTATTGATGTTGAATTTGAACTTTCCATCGACATTTGTTGTCTGTGTATCAAATACAGTTCCATCCTGGAGATGGCATGATACAACATCCGGTGTGTCCTTGAACCATGCGTTTGAAAGTTGTGTCAGTTTCTGTGCTTTGTCTGAGTTGCCTATTTCAGCAATTTTCAGCGTAGCACCTTTGAGTGTTAAGTCTGTATTAGCAGAGCTTACCTTCTTAAACTCCAATGGTTCGTTGTGGATATACTTGAGGTTCGTAAGATCAATATATCCACCAAGGTCGTCACCTCTCACTACTTTTGTGCCGTCAAATCTGCTCGGAGTAGCATATCTGAGATGCGTGACATTACCATTTGTTACCCAGATAAGCCATGGTGCAGAATTCTTGACATATCCAGGAGCTGCTTGTGTTTCTTCAAGCCAATATACTATATCTGAACCCGCTGTTCTTGTAACAGCCCTAGGAAGAGTTATGTCTCCGTTGCCGTCACTTACCAGTTCCTGCCTAGGTTCAACTTCAGTGCCCTTGTGCCATGTTCCGTTAGGATTCTCTGTAGTTGTATAGAGTCTGAATTTAGCACCCGGTATTTTAACATCCGTTGAAAGATTTGTTGCAGATGTTCCTCTGACCTTCGTGAGTTTGATTGGTTCGTTCTTATCATTGTTGATCTTATGGTCAGCACCAATCGGTACGTTGATCTCCGTACAGAGAATCTCAAGCTTACTCAGCTCTTCTTGTGTTAATATATTTATATTTTTGTATTTGGCTTCAAACGCAGCCGCTGCTGTATCATTGAATCTAAATGCTTCATATGTTCCATCTGCATGATATTTTATACCCCAAGGAGCCTTGGGCAGTATGTATCCGTCGTGCGCCTTTGTCTCAAACAGGAGGTAGAGATCTGTTCCGGTTTCAGGCGGTGTGATATCCAGATAATACCTATTATCCGTCTCAGAGTAATGTACTCCATCTACTACTTCACCCTTACCTTCGCTGAAATCTGCTTTATAGACTCTTGCACCGCTAGTTGTGGTGCTGTCATCTTCTATTGCATGATACAGCTTGAACTCAGCATCTGTGATTCTTGTGCTATCGTCTAAATAGTCCCCTTTTATGAACCAAGGTTTAGGATTATTCTGCAGTTCCTGACCAAATTCGATCTTATCAAAGAATACTGTGAATTTGTCCAGTTCTTCTTTTTTGTCAGGATCGATCAACGATATTTCTTCTCCCGCTGTGGTGCTTGCCTTGGCGGTGACATCTTTCGAAGTCATTATGAATTCGTTGCTTTCTTCCTCTTTGACAAGAATATTCCATTTAACTCTGAGCTTAAGTTCAACTCTATTGTTAATATATTCGAAGAGCTCTTTTAAATGTTCCTGATTTTCAAGGTCTATAAATTCTTCGTTGCTGTTTGTAAGGATTTCTCCTTCGTCCTGTACATTGTAAACCCTATACAGATAGAAGTCCTCTCCTGCATGTTTTATCTTAATTGGAACAGATGCTTTCGCCTTATTATTTCCATACTTGTATATCAGTTCATTGCCAGTAGGTTTGCTGACAACATCCTCGTTTGTTCCGAATTCGACTGTATATTGAGTATCCGTTCCCTCCTGATTCAGCGGAAAAACTTCGGTGTCAGGATCAATTGTTCCGTCATTATTTGTGTCAAACTCATAGTAGAGACCTATAGTTACTGCTCTTTCGTTTAGTCCGGTTTCCCACTTCTTTTCGAAGTCAAACTCAGACTGATAACGATATACATCTGCTGGCGTACCCATGATGACGGTTCCATTGACTGCAAGACCTCCGCCGTTTCTTGCCATATTGTCTACAATCTTTATGCCACTGACATCGGATTCTTTGTAGTCTTTGCCGGTTTCAGGGTTTCCCTTGTTCTCCATGCCGAGCGGTCCTCTGAGTGTCCCACCTACTTGTGGGTCAATAGGAAGATCATTATCGCCGTCCTTCTTCCATGTGCCTAACATATTCTGTACAAGCGCACTTCCGTGTCTGTGGCTGATGTAGAAGTCATCTCCATAGCCATTGTTATCACCACTTACTCTTGCAGCATGGTTATTATCTATTATCACATTATCGTTACCATTTGATGTAAAGATAGATGTACCACCCATAGCACAGAGCCAGACGCCACCACCGTCTCCGGTGTGCTGTTTTCCCCAAGCGGCCCAGTCTTTATCCTTATGATACCCACCATGGCTATCATAGTCATCGCCCGGAAGGAGCTGTCCATTGACAATCTTTTTGTCCAGATCGCCGTTCTTAACTGCTGCAACGGAGGTGTTATCACCAATATATCCGTTCCTTATGGTAAGGGTATATGAGTATATTGGGGAATCTCCCTCGACATATATTCCTCCTCCAAGAGATTTGCATTTATTTTTGCTGATAGTACCACCAAGGAGCTGCACTCCGTCAGACTCTACTTCAACTGCACCTGCACGCGCATTCGCGAAGTTGCTGTCGAGCTCTCCTCCATTCATAATGAAGTTTCCGCCCCTCGGCTTTCCTTCTGCATCAGTGTGTCTAGTAACGCTGTCCTTCATGACAGTCGGATATTTCTGCCACTGCACCAGGCCGTTTGTTCCGAACTCTGTAGCCCAGACTGCTCCGCCTTTCCACCATGCAACGTTGTTATTGATACTTCCGTCATCCATCGTGAATGTTCCGCCGTCCTCGACGAGTACGGCACCAGAATGATGCCAACCTACATTCTTTTTGAATTCGAGCTCATATTTTTCATCTTTATCTTTAGAGCTCTCCTTCATCGTGACTGACGCACCATCTGTAATAATTAGGGCTCCTGCATCAGCTCTATTATCGGAAATCTTTGCGCTTCCTTTGAAAGTTCCTGTTGTGCCTGTCCCAGTGAAAATCACACCACCGGCAGTGTTTGTCGGCTGCGTATCTCTTATAAGTTCTCCCAGTCTTTGAACTGTGCTTTGCGAATCATTGTTTGGTCTGTCTTCAGCTTCTTTTGCGCCGTAGCCAACAATGTTGTTCCTGATTTCACCGCTGCTCATGTTAAGAGTAGCTTCGCTGCTCACGACTATAGGTGCAGCATGCTTTACGGTTCCGTCAGTCTTGAAGTCTTCAAAAGTTGCGCCATCTATGTTGAGTTCGCCCCTGGTGTGAACATTTACGAAGAATGCTTTTGATTCTCCAATGTTCCCGCCACCCGTGAAGGTGCTCGATGTATGGACTACGTCCTCCGGCTGGCCTGTGCCGTCACACTTCTGTGTAACAGTATCCTCAAGCGGATTATATGACGCGATTCCCTGATATTTGTCGGAGAACGCAGTTTCTCTCAAGTCTCTTATTGACGCAACTCCAGTTGAGGGATCTATGTACAGGAACGTCCA
Organism: uncultured Eubacteriales bacterium; assembly: GCA_900318105.1. GTDB lineage: Bacteria > Bacillota > Clostridia > Peptostreptococcales > Anaerovoracaceae > Crickella. The sequence goes on along the minus strand of ONJG01000063.1, from coordinate 3,564 downwards.
TTCATTAGCGCCATTAACAATGATATTATCCTTGATGTACCACTGTGTCCTTGCCAATCCTGTGGAATTGTTAACATTTACATCATCTGAATAATGCGGCGCAATATTGCTCACAAATTTATTTCCGGCCTTCAAAGATACATATCCAATGCCGTCTTTAATGTTGTCTTTGTTTGGTATGTAACCAGGGCAACCCCAGTCGCTTGGGTTGTTATTTCTGTAGAATCCCGGTGTGATGGAATTACCGTTATAAGTAACAGTTTTTCCATTATATTTCAGAACTTGACTTTCTACCGTAACATCGCTTGCCTTTGTCACTGCACTCTTGGGCTCATACCATGTCTCAGCCACGGTCATGCTACCAGTAATCTTATTTGCAGGAATAACTGATGCTGCACCGATTTCGTCTGAGGTTCGCGGGAGTTTTGCTGTACCTGTCGTCGATCCGTCAGGTAATAACCAGCCGTTAAAGTATTGTCCTGGACGCGCAGGAGGTGTCATTTTGCGAGTACCATCTGTGTTCGGTCCATTTGCATCGTCATTCCTAGGTGCGCCATTGTGCTCTATCAGCCTATCGATATTGCCGCTTCCGTCTACACTGTATTTATTCGGGCTAGCCTGCCACTCGGAGTTATCTTGATTAACAAAACGAACAGTATATGCACTCACATCGGAGCTGCAATTCAAAGCCTTGCCTGAAAGTACAAGATTCTTTCCAAGCGTGAGCTTATTATTATCGTTCCTTACCTCGAATATCGGAAAATCTGCATCATTTTTGTCGCGATAAATATGTACTTCCCTGTCTGCAGGTCCTTTAATCGTCAGTGTCTTTCCCCTGAGCAGAAGCGAGCCGTTATTCATAGCAGCCGAATCGATAAACTCGTTTTTCTTCGCTACAATATCCTTGGTGATAATGATTGTATCGCCACTACTGTTTGCTGCTTTGATAGCGTGCTGGAGCTTCAACCATGAATCCACCTCATATGTCTTACCACCGGTTGAACCACCCAATTTCAGCGCCGGTGCGGACATCAGGCTCTTCAGCGATTTCTTCGGTGCAGGTGCAACTACGACCTCTTCTTTCTGAGTTGCCTCTTCCTCTGCAGCCTTCTCTTCTACTGCTTCTTCCTCTACAACCTCTTCATCGCCCTTATTGGAGCTGAAGAGACTGCGGAGCGTGGTCTTTTCTACTTCGTGGATCTGCTCAACGCCTTCCACGTCATCTGCGAGGTTAATGTCTTCCATAATAACGTCATCGCCGAGTGTGTACTCGCCGCCGTTGTTCTGGATATAGAAGCCGCCCTTCAGTGCCTGTCCGCGGTTCCAAACCTCGTTATCTTCACCTGTGCCGTCTTTGGACTTAACCGAGAAGAAGAACTCAGCTGGATTTTCTTCGTCTGCTTCATAGAATGTTGTTGCGACTTCCTCACCTGTCATGGTGATGAGTCCGTCGAGATTGAGATTTCCTGTGGAATCTATATTGAGCAGAGCAGGTTTGCCCTGGTCACGTCTGAATGAGTCTGAACGTGCGAAATACACATCTACATCATCTGCAGATGTGATTGTGATATCGTGTGATACTGTGAGTGGTCCGTCGAATCCGATGTAGAAAGCGTCGCTGTTTTCGTCTTCCTCTACGCCGTATACTACTTCACCTTCCTCTACGGCTGCCTGTGGATCTACAACAACCTCTTTGACGCCCGGTGTGTCTTCCAGTGCTACACGGAGCTGATCGTAAGTAGCTACGTATACTGTGTCGTTAGCTGCATATGCATCTGTGCCTGACATCGCCGTGGCTGTCATGGTCAGGACCATCAGAAGAGCCATGAACAACATACGTGCTCTTCCGAATATATTAGTTCTGTTTGCGTGGTCTTTCATCTTGTTATCTCCAGCAACAAAAAGCACAGCGGAATTATTACTTCCCTGCGCTCTAATTATTCCATTCCTCACTTTATCTTTGCTGTTCAAGATTAACCCTCACTCTGCGTTTTTAACCACCGGTGTAACGAGTCCCGGAAGCCCTTGTAGCGATCTTTTGTAACCGTTGTGTAACTGTTTTGTAACTCTTGTGTAACCGTTTTGTAACCGTATTATACTTTACCACTTAGGTATTGTAAAGGCCTTTTGCTAACTTTTTTGTAGTTTTTTGATACTTTTTCAGATCGTTTCATCGAGGTGCATTTCGCGGTCCGCATCGTGTATCATCATCCTGGTTTTATCCTTGGATGATGTGCACTGCGTCCTGCCGATTGCAAGGTTGAGATCGTACGGCAGCTTCCTTCTCTTTACTTCCTTTTCAAGTGCTTCCTTGACGGCTTCTTCGAGATCGTCTCTCTTGGTGAAATTCTTGTTATCCATGACAGCAAGGAAATCCACGCCGCCCAGGCTCGCCACGAGGGCGCCGTATCTCTTGGTTACCCTCTGGAGCACTCTGGCCACAGTCTTGATGGCCTGGTCTCCTTTTGCGTATCCGTGCATGTAGTTGATGGCACGGAGACCTTCTATTCTCATCTTATATATATAGAAAGGTTTGCTCTCGCTCGCATCTGCTTTGAGCTCATCGATATATCGCTCAGCGCTCATGCGGTTGAACAGTCCAGTGAGCGAGTCGTTGTGGATCAGGTTGCCCTGTATATTAATGAAGACAAGCAGCATGGATATGCTGACTGACGGAGCCACAAACGGATGATTTCCTATGAAAAGCTGAAAGAGTCCTCCGATAAAAGGCGCAACCACAAAGCTAGCCATTATGTAATACTGTCTTCTTTGCACGACAGACGGCTCTTTTCTGGCCACGAGAAATGCGTGTATGGTCGTAAAGAGGAAATAGATATAGTTCACCACAACCTGCAGCGTCCAGTATCTTCCTCTGGTATATATGCCGTACTCATCAACCTCGTAGAACCAGCCGGTCTTCATGCTTGCGAAAGCCATGAAGGATACAATGGCGAGAGGTATCATGCTGATGATGACAGCTGCCCGGTTTTCCAGCAGCTCTCCGCCGAGTCTTTTCTCCACGAATACGAACCAGAGAAACGGAAGTACTCCGGAGAATATGAACATATAAAATCCATAGAGGAATGCAACCAGTATGTGGTTCATATGGAGGAATCCCCTGTACTGTGCCTGTGTGACAGCGTCGGCTATGATGGCGAGTATGAGGGAGAATATGATGCCTCTGAACAGGTTCACTTCCCACTCGTCTCCCATCTCTTTCCTTACGTTAAAAAAGAGCACTGTCATATAGACGATCGTCACAACTGCAATTTCGATATAAACTGTAATATAATCCATAACCTTTTTCTGAAAATACCTTCCTTCACATGTATTACTTTATTGTTTTCGTAAAGTATACCACCCTTTTGGTTACAAATGGGTTTTGAAAGAGATACAATAGTGTTACACAATCCAAAAAAACACCCTTGCGGGTGTTTTGTTCAGCGAATCGTTACGTATCCGCAGTATCCCCCCCCTCAGACCGTCCGAAAACTCGTATTTTTCAACGGTTTCAACGGTCAATTACAATAATTTATCGAACAAAATAGCACGTCATTTTGCTAT
>ONJG01000031.1 GCA_900318105.1 uncultured Eubacteriales bacterium | reverse complement strand
TTACTTCCGCCGCTACCACCGCACAGTGGAAGGACACCAGAATCAACATCATCGATACTCCGGGACACGTTGACTTCACAGTGGAGGTTGAGCGTTCCCTCAGAGTTCTGGACGGAGCCGTTATGGTACTCTGCGCCAAAGGCGGAGTTGAGCCTCAGAGCGAGACCGTCTGGAGACAGGCAGAGAAATACGGAGTACCGAGGATGATATTCGTCAACAAGATGGATATTTTGGGTGCCAATTATTTCCACGTACTTGATATGATCCACGACAGGCTCAAAGCCAATGCCGTACCGGTTCAGATTCCTATCGGTTCCGAGTCGGAGTTCGTGGGCATAATCGACCTCATCAAGATGAAAGCGGAGATTTACCACGACGATGACCTCGGAAAGGCCTTCGACGAGAAGGAAATCCCCGATAACATGAAGGATGAGGCCAAGGCCTGGAGAGACAAGATGCTCGAATCCGTGGCTGAATGCGATGAAGAACTCATGATGCTCTATCTCGAGGGTGAGGACATCCCCGAGGCTGATATCAAGAGAGTCATCCGTGAGCAGACCATAAAGGGAGAGATGTATCCTGTTTTCTGCGGGTCGGCATACAAGAACAAAGGCGTACAGCTCATGCTGGACGGAGTAGTTGACTACATGCCGTCACCTCTCGACATCCCCGCTATCAAGGGTGTCAATCCTTACACCAAAAAGGAAGAGGACAGACCTGCATCCGACAAGGAGCCGTTCTCGGCTCTGGCATTCAAGATAATGGCAGACCCGTATGTAGGAAAACTCGCATTCTTCAGAGTTTACTCCGGTACACTTGAGGCAGGAAGCCACGTATACAATGCCACCAAAGACCGCAAGGAGAGAATCGGAAGAATCCTCCAGATGCACGCAAACCACAGAGACGAAATCGAAATGGTTTACTCAGGCGACATCGCAGCGGCAGTCGGACTGAAATTCACCACAACAGGTGACACGCTCTGCGACCAGAAAGCACCTATCGTGCTCGAGTCCATGGAGTTCCCGGATCCTGTAATCGAGATAGCCATCGAGCCCAAGACCAAGATCGGTCAGGAAAAGATGGGACTCGCACTTGCAAAGCTTGCTGAGGAAGACCCGACCTTCAAGACCTATACAAATCCTGAAACAGGTCAGACCATCATCGCAGGCATGGGAGAGCTTCACCTCGAGATCATAGTTGACAGACTTCTCAGAGAGTTCAAGGTAGAGGCCAACGTCGGAAGACCGCAGGTTTCCTACAAAGAGACAGTCACGACCACAGCGGATGTGGACTGCAAGCATGCAAAACAGTCAGGCGGATCCGGACAGTATGCTCATGTCAAGATCAAACTGTATCCGAGAGAGCCGGGCGAAGGCTTCGAATTCAAGAGCTCAATCGTCGGCGGTGCTATTCCCAAGGAATACATCCCGGCAGTACAGGCAGGAATCGAAGAAGCCATGCAGGCAGGACCTCTCGCAGGCTACAATGTAGTAGACGTGGGAGTTGAACTCTATGACGGTTCATACCACGAAGTCGACTCGTCTGAAATGGCATTCAAGGTGGCAGGCTCCAAGGCCTTCAAGGAAGCAGTAATGAAGGCAAACCCGGTGCTCCTCGAGCCTATCTTCAAGGTAGAGGTGACCGTGCCTGACAATTACATGGGAGATGTCATCGGAGATATCAGCTCAAGACGCGGCAGAATCGAAGGATCGGATATCGAAAACGGCGCAGCACAGGTACACGGATACGTACCTCTCTCGCAGATGTTCGGATATGCGACCGATCTGAGATCGAGGACGCAGGGCAGAGGAATCTACACCATGCAGTTCGACCACTTCGAGCGCTTGCCGGAATCACTTGCGGAAAAGATTATCAAGTGATTCCTGTTCGTCTTTTCCTCCACAGCTTTGTCTGCTACACGGTTCTGCGGTGCTCACTTACTAACAGGTAAGCTCCGCTCCTCGACCGTTTGCATCCTCGCTGTGAAGAAAAATACTCCGCAAGCGACAGCTGCCGGGATCATTGGCAGAGAAAATCATAAAATGATTCCTGCTCAGGGCGGTGACGTAGTATTCGACCAGATCGTTTTTCTACACACGTAGACTGCCCGGGACACAGACAATATTTTTCTATTTTTATAATATATAGGAGAAAGTAAAATGGCTAAACAGAAATACGAAAGAACCAAACCGCATATCAACATTGGTACAATCGGCCACGTTGACCACGGTAAGACAACTCTTACAGCAGCAAT
>ONJG01000028.1 GCA_900318105.1 uncultured Eubacteriales bacterium | reverse complement strand
CCTGCTGTACTCTGTACTGCTTGCCGCCGGTCTTGATAATAGCATACATTTTATTCAATTCCTCCTTAAACCAGACTCGCCGGAATTCGGGTGCTACGCTTACTAAACCCATTCCGAGCGGTTAACCGTCAGAAAGTCTAACATATCGGAGGAACAGCGTCAAGCGGTTTTTACTACTTCTATTCGATTACCACGCCGTCTTCATCGACCTTGATGTCATTATCCTGAGCAGCGTCTGCTGTAGCATCCGAAGTGAGATGATCCATAAGGAGCTTCCTGACTTCTTCCATTACTTTGGGGTTATCCTCCAGGAAGGCTTTGACATTTTCTCTGCCCTGTCCGATTCTCTCACCTTTGTAGCTGTACCATGAGCCGGCTTTTTCAATAATGCCTATCTCGGCAGCCATATCCAGGATGTCTCCTGAAAGCGAGATACCCGTGCCGTACATGATATCAAACTCGGCCTTTCTGAACGGAGGTGCAACTTTGTTCTTGACAATCTTGACTCTGGTGCGGTTTCCGAATACTTCCTCACCTTTTTTAATTGAATCTATTCTTCTTACATCGAGTCTCATGGAAGAATAAAACTTAAGCGCACGGCCTCCTGTTGTGGTCTCTGGATTGCCGAACATAATGCCTATCTTCTCTCTGAGCTGGTTGATGAAGATTACACAGGTATTGGACTTGTTGACTGCACCTGCAATCTTACGAAGGGCCTGAGACATAAGTCTGGCCTGGAGTCCCACATGTGAATCTCCCATCTCTCCCTGAATCTCTGCCTTTGGTACAAGTGCGGCAACCGAGTCAATGACAATAATATCTATGGCTCCGCTCCTGGCCAGCATTTCACATATCTCAAGTGCCTGTTCTCCCGTATCCGGCTGTGATACCAGAAGGTCATCGACATTGACTCCGAGATTCTTTGCATAGACAGGGTCAAGTGCATGTTCTGCATCGATAAATGCAGCCTGTCCGCCGGATCTCTGGCATTCTGCGATTGCGTGAAGAGTCAGGGTTGTCTTTCCTGATGATTCGGGGCCGTATATCTCTATTATCCTGCCCTTGGGATATCCGCCGACTCCGGTAGCGAAGTCAAGGCTTACCGAGCCTGTGGAAATTACCTCAATATTGCTCACGGGACCTGCGTCACCGAGTTTCATGATGGCGCCTTTTCCGTATTGTCTCTGTATCTGATCTAATGCCTGCTGCAGTGCTTTTTCTTTTGCTGCATTTTCCGGATTTGTGTTACTCATATTGCCTCCCGTTTTTACGTATAGAACGCTTGTTCGTGCTTATAATACTCTGCTTTGTTTTTCGTGTCAAGATTATATTAATTTCGTCATCGCAAAGTCCAACAAAAAATGCACTAATTCCTGCAAAAGAGTCACTAATTTTGGGTTTTTGGAGAACGTTTTTAAGAATCGGCTTTATTCGATCTCATCTGCCCTGTCTGAGAGCAGCATGTAAACAGCCCTCATCATTCTCAGAATAAAGTAATTTCTGTTCCACCTGCGATCATTTCTGTTGGTCAGTACGCGGACAGCAGCTTTATGATTTTTATATACATAACCTATAAAAGCTTCTCCTGCGTCGTGTCCCGGATCTGCTTCCGGTCCGGCGTAACCCGTGATTGATATACAAAGGTCAGCGCCTGATACATTTTTGAGCGCCTCAGCCATTGATACTGCGGTTTCCCTGCTCACCACTCCGTATTCGGAGATAATATCTTCGGGAACACCCAGCTTAACCTTGGCATCAATGGAATATGTAACATATGATGAATGAAGTACGCTTGATGCTCCGGCAATATCAGTTATGGATGAAGCAAAACCGCCTCCCGTGCATGACTCTGCGGATGAAATGAGAACGCCTTTATCCTTGAGCATCCTGACGACTACTTCATTTAGATCTTCATCATCTGTACTATATATATATTTACCTGCAAGTTCCATGATGCGAGCCATCATCTCATCGCAGGCCTTTCTGGCATCATCCGAGTCTTTTCGCTGAGAAGCCACACGTAAAGTGCATTCGCCTTCTTTTGCATATGTGGCAATTGTCGGATCGCTCTGACCGTCTATAAGCGGCATCAGGAGCATCTCAAGATCGGACTCCCCTATGCCTATGGTCCTGATTATTCTGTAATACATCTTCTTGTCGGTGAGCTGTTCCAGATACTGGCGCGCTCCGTGTTCCCAGAGCCACTTGAGCTCGCGCGGAGGACCGGGAAAACATATTGCGGTCTTTCCGTTCCTGCTGAGCGCAAAACCCGGCGCCGTTCCCGATGCATTGTAGAGCGGTGTGCATCCTACCGGCAGATATGCCTGTTTGAAATTGTTCTCTGCCATGTTGCCGCCGCGTTTTCTGAAAAAATCACGCAAATCGTCCACCACTCTCTGATCGAGGTACATCTCAACGCCCATGTATTCGGCAACCATCTCCTTTGTTAGGTCATCCTGTGTGGGGCCGAGGCCTCCGGTGAGAAGCACTATGTCTGTATCCGAAAATGCATCTGCAAGCTTTTCCTTAAGCCTTTGAGGATTATCTCCGACAACAAAATGATACATAACATCAAAACCCATATGATTGAGGTTTTCCGACAGATATGTTGCGTTTGTGTTTACGGTCTGTCCGAAGAGGAGCTCTGTCCCGACTGCTATTATTGATACTTTCATATATTTACCCTTTATAATTAACTACATTGAGAATACATCCCTGTTTTTAATGACATATTCGAGACCTGAGTATACGGTAGCCACGATTGAAAGCAGGAATATAAGACTTCCGACGACCAGGATCTTTTCCGTATCCGGAAATGCCAGCCCGACCATCATGATGATTACACCGACCATCTGAAGAACGGTCTTGATCTTGCCTGACATACCTGCGGCAAGCACCCTTCCTTCGGATGCAGCCACCGTACGCATTCCGGCTATTATAAACTCTCTCGCAAGGATTACTATGAGCATCCAGGACTTGATATAACCGCCCTCAAGGAAAAGGCAGAGAGCCGAATACACGAGAATTTTATCCGCGAGAGGATCCATTATCTTTCCGAAGTTCGTAACGAGATTTCTCTTCCTTGCAATCTGTCCGTCGAAGAAATCCGTAATTGATGCAAGTGCAAACAATACAACCGCAATCAGATATTCTTCCATCAGGAATGCAGCTATGAAAAACGGCACCATTATAATTCGTAAAAGAGTCAGTTTATTTGGTAAATTCATATTAGATCTCCTATGTTCTTAGTCAACGACATACCCTTCCAGGTCGTATTCATAAGCGTTGTTTATCATTACATTTACTATATCCCCGGGCTTCAGTCCCTCGGGACCGCTGAAAGTCACTTCACAGTCTATTTCAGGTGCATCATAGCGTGTGCGGCCGGTATATATATCATTCTCTATAATTTCATCAACGATAACTTCGAATGATTTACCCACATTTGCCTCGTTGAGTTTCATGCTCACAACGCGCTGATGTTCCATCACGGAATCACGTCTTGATTCGCAGACTTCCTGAGGATTTTTTGAGTCCATTTCATAAGCCGGGGTTCCGTCTTCATCAGAATACGCAAACGCTCCGAGCCTGTCTATTTTGTATTCGTCGATAAACGAAAGCAGTTCATCAATATCCTCTGCCGTTTCCCCGGGAGAACCGACCAGAATCGTTGTCCTTATGTGAACGTCGGGTATCTCTTCACGAAGCTTATCAATTGTATTCTTTATAGACGCGGATCTTGATGCGCGCCTCATGGTTTTGAGCACATTGTCGGAAATATGCTGAATAGGCATATCTATATAATTGCATATCTTGGGCTCACTCTTTATGGTTTCGATTAGTTCGTCCGTAATTCCGTTATCGTAAACATACAGCAATCTGATCCATTCTATGTCTTCAATTTCACACAGTTTATGGAGGAGCTCGGAAAGCCGTACCTCTCCGTAGAGATCCCGTCCGTATTGAGAAGTGTCCTGAGCTATCAGGATAAGTTCCCTGATACCCTTATCTGCCATATCTTTTGCTTCTCTCACGCAGTCTTCAATGCGCTTTGATCTGAATGGTCCTCGTATGGACGGTATGGCACAGAAACTGCAGGCATTATCGCAGCCCTCTGCAATTTTAAGATATGCGTAATGCGAGCCTTCCGGAATCACTCTCTTCCTGTATCTGAGGTCGTCCAGGCAGCTTCCCACACGATCTTTTACGGATTCTTCCCTCATAAGTATGTCCGGAAGATTGTCGTAGTCATTTACTCCGAAGAACATATCCACTTCCGGAAGCTCCTTTTCCAGGTCTTCATGATACTTTTCCGCCAGACATCCTGTTACCACGAGTCTGATTCCTGCGTCGCAGCTGTTATCGTTTTTACCTGCTGCATCGGCAAGCTCAAGTATCCTGTTTATTGATTCTCTCTTGGCATCCTCAATAAAACCGCAGGTGTTTACTATTATAATATCCGCATTATCAGGCGCATCAGTAAGCTCGCAACCCCTTTCAAGAAGAGACGCTGCGAGCATCTGTGAATCGTATTCATTTTTGGCGCATCCAAGCGTATCGATATATATATTCATCAATAATCATCCTCATAATCCGCATCAAGTATCTTGGCCTGTTGCTCCGGAGTAAGTGAATTAAATGCATTTACCCCGGTATTTCTTGAAACAGTACTGACGCTGCTTTCGGATGCAGGCTCTTCCGTATGTTCTTTTTCAAAAGTGTCTTCATCCGCTGCAGTATATATTTCATCAGTATCTGTTTCGTATTCCGGCGGCACATCAAAGGCTTCATATTCCGCCTCGGAAATGCTTGCGGTCTCCTCATCAGAATCTGCCTCATCGTATGAGACTTCGTTTTCTTCATGGATTTCGTTTTCGTCTATGATCTCTTCATCGGAAAAACCGCCGTAATACATCTCCTCGCTTATGAGAAGCTGCCTCGGCCTTGCACCGTCCTGAGGACCTATTATGCCCTTTTCCTCTATTTCATCGATAATCCTGGCCGCTCTGTTGTAACCTATCCTGAATCTCCTCTGGAGCATGGATACGGATGCTTGACCAGATTTAAAGATATATGCGATAGCATCTTCAGTCAGTTCATCCTGAGGCTCTGAGCTGCTCTTTTGCTCGTTGTTTTCTATTGCATTTTTGAGTTCCTCATCGTATTCCGGATCGCCGCCTTCTTTCTTGACGAACTTTATGATCTTCTCCGTCTCCTCTGCGCTGATATACGGACCCTGTACTCTGTAAGGTTTGGTGGATCCGACAGGAGAGAAGAGCATGTCGCCCTTTCCGAGGAGCTTTTCTGCTCCCGTCATATCGAGGATGGTCCTTGAATCTATGGATGATGTAGTGGTAAATGCGATTCTTGAAGGAACGTTGGCTTTTATAAGTCCCGTTACAACATCAACCGAAGGCCTCTGGGTTGCAATTATAAGGTGCATCCCGGCCGCCCTTGCCTTTTGAGCAAGCCTTATTATGGCATTTTCAACCTCCGAAGGAGCTGCCATCATAAGATCCGCCAGCTCATCAATAATAATGACTATCTCAGGCTTGCAATCCGGATATCTGCCCTCCGACCTCATCTTTTCATTATAAGATTCAAGATCCTTGACATATTCCTTGGAAAACAGCTCATATCTCTTTTCCATTTCATCAACTGCAATTGCAAGGGCCCTGGCTGCCTTTCTTGGATCAGTGACAACCGGAGTCAGCATATGAGGTATGCCGTTATAGTTTCCGAGCTCCACCATCTTGGGGTCTATCATTATGAGCTTGAGTTCGCTTGGCTTGGCCTTGTACATAAAGCTCGCGATAATTGAGTTGATGCATACGGACTTACCGGATCCTGTGGCTCCTGCTACCAGAAGATGCGGCATGTCTCTCATGTCCGCGACTATGTTATTTCCCGAAATGTCTTTACCGACAACAAACTCAATCCTTGATGGAGCAGACATAAATTCATCCGAGTCAATCAATTCCCTTATAAGTACGGGAGACGGTTTTTCGTTTTCAACTTCAATGCCGACCGCGGCCTTGCCCGGGATCGGAGCCTCTATACGAACAGTCTTGGCTCTCATATTAAGAGCTATATCGTCGGCAAGTCCTGTAATTTTGGATACCTTGACACCTGTCGCAGGCTGCACCTCATATCTGGTAACCGATGCGCCCTGAGTTACGTTGATGACCTTTGCATCAACACCGAAGTCGTTAAGGGTTTTCTCCAGAAGAGATGCCCTCTCGCCGATTTCGCTGCTGCTCATAACATGTTTGGGTCCGCTTCCTCTTTTGAGAAGGCTTACAGGCGGAAGCTCGTATGCAGAGTCGTCTGTTCTTTCATTGAAGCTTTCGGCCAGCTTAGCATCATCCTCATCGAGTTCCTTTGGATTCTCAGCCTTAGCTTCGTTAACTTTTGCAGTATTTCTGCGGTTTTTCTTAGGAGCTTTTTCTTCGTGCGCGTCATCTTCTATGGCTTCTGCCATCACAGCTGCTACACCCACGCCTGCAGGATTACCTCCGGCAAACGAAGGCTTCAGGCCCTGAGAACCGCCTTTATTGTGTCCGTCGAGGCCGTATGATCCGGAATGTATAATCTCATCGGGATCTCCGAGTCCGTATCCGCTTCTGACCGCAGATGAGGCATTTCTCTGTTCTGTTCTCTTTTTGTCTCCGGGATAACCGTAATTCTCCTCGTCTCTGTCGAAACTGCGATCATCATCCGTTCCGTTAACATAACCTGTAAATCTCTTTGCGAGTTTGCCGAACAACGTATCTCTTTCGGCTTCGGCCTCAATTTCAGATGGATTTTTGTCCTGTATGATAACTCTGCTCTGAGCAGGTCTTGAGCTGAACGGCTCGGGAATTCCGGTATCTGCAGGGACGCGTGCTCCCGGATTGTTACTATCCTGATTAAGTCTTACATTATTGCTGGGTATGCGTGTTATATCTGAATCATCATTTGTAAGCCCGCCGACCAGTGACCTCCATACGGATTTGACGGATCCGATAATGCCTGATTCGTCATGCTGACGCTGCAGCTCTCTGAACTCTTCCTTGGACATGACAATCGTGTCCTGCATATCGACAGCTCTTACGCCTTTTCTCCTCTCTGTGGCGACAGGTTCAGGCATCACGCTTGTATAAACAGGCTTGGAATCTCCTATCTGAGCTTTTATTTCAGCCTCGTAGTTCTCGTTCATCTCAGAGAGTATTTTCTTTCTTTCATGATTTTTGATTGCTTTTTCGACAAAGCGGGATATCGGGGTGTTGGCCACAAGGAAGACCGAAATAATAAGTACGGCCAGGGCTATGATAATAAGCCCGGGTTTTCCGAACAATTTAACCAGTATGCCTCCGAGCTCCATGCCGATAGCTCCGCCTTCAATGCCGGATACGGCATTTCTGTACTGATCTGCCATATCGGAGAATCCGATTCTGATATCGTTTTCGTCAATAAATCTGTATGAGTTTAAAATGCAGAGATTTACAAAAATCAGAAAGCTGAAGAGAACCGTCCTCCAGCCAATGTGCTGGAGTTTGCCTGCGAGCAGCAGGATTGCAAAGATAAATACAAGGAAAGGAAGTGCATAGGCCATAACACCGAAGAGCCCCAGGCAGAAATCGTGAATGTACATACCAAAACTGCCGGTCGTATCCATCACGACGGTAAAGAAGAGGAACAGACCTATGGCAACCAGTGTTATGCTCCAGATGACGTCGACATTACGCCTGTCCCTGTCGAACTTGCGCTGCATTTCGTCGATCTGTTCATTGCGGTTTGGAGCGGCAGCATGGTTGGTCTTGGTCTTGTTCTTGCTCCCGGGCGGTCTGCCCGGTCCTCTTTTCTTTTGTGTACCTTCTGCCATTTACACAATCTCCTGCAGAAATAACTTATGTATATCTGTACTTATTTTAAAAGCGTATAAACGATAAGGGCTGCGCCTACTATCCATACATATATGGAGAAATATCTCAGGCTCAGTTTTCTGACCACAGCTATCATGGTCTTAATGGCCAGCACGCCGGACAGCGCTGCGGCTATACATCCTGCGATAACAGGACCCATGCTCGTTCCGACTGCAGAGCTCATAGCATCGGAGCCTCCTTCGAAAATGAGCGAGCCCAGAATTGATGGTATGGATATGCGAAATGCGAACTTGACTGCAAAGTCACGCTGAAGTCCGCTCTCAAGTCCTCCGAAAAGCGTGGAGCCGGATCTTGATACGCCGGGGCATATCGCTATACCCTGCATGGTTCCTATGACCAGAGCCTGTTTGAAGCTCATGTCTGCTTCGGTAATGTGATTATCCTTCTTTCTTTCGGAAAGCCAGAGTATAAATCCCGTAAAGATGAGGCCGACACCCGTAGGAAGCAGCGTCGTGTAAAAACTCTCAAAGAAGTCTTCGAAAAGGATTCCTATAATTGCCGTCGGAATGCTCGCTATAATCATCATTACACCGAGATTTCTTACGGGCCTCTCCTTTAATCTGAGACCCCTGCCCTTTACGAGATCTGCTATGGTCAGCCCGAGCTCTTTGATCAGCTCCCATATATCTCTCCAGTAACAGAAAAATACCGAAATCAGTGTGCCCACATGAAGCAACAGAGTGAATATCAGAACAGAATCTGCCTCTATTCCGAAAAAATGCTGCAGCATCAAAAGATGGCCGGAGCTCGATACCGGTAAAAATTCAGTAAGCCCCTGCACGATTCCGAGTACTATTGCTTCTATATAGGACAAGGCGTTTTCCTCCTTAATATCATATATAATGTATATAACCGCTTTATTATACTACAATATGTAGATTTTGTAACGTTTTATTTGACAATTAAAAGTGCAAGCCATACGACTTGCACCAACCGTCTATGGATAATCTGTTTTGATTACTCTGCGTTAACTACATCCTGTCCGTCATAGTATCCGCAGTTCGGGCAAACTCTGTGCGGAAGCTTAGCTTCGTGGCACTGCGGGCAAATAGAAACGCCTGTGACACTTTTCTTCATGTTTGCTGCTTTTCTGCCGCTTGTCTTTGCCTTTGATGTTTTTCTTTTAGGTACTGCCAATGTCAACACCTCCTTGCTTTAGGTTTTTAAATGGTCGGGGTGACGAGATTTGAACACGCGACCTCTTCGTCCCGAACGAAGCGCTCTACCAAGCTGAGCCACACCCCGTAAATATGCAACGCACATAATGTACCACAAAATTAAAACAAAATCTACAACAAAAATCAATAATTTTATAAAATTTCTGTCTGCTTATAGATAACAGGCGTCATTACCTTGTCTGAGCAGGCTGTCAGATTCCGTCCGCTTGCAAGATTATATATGTCCGAAGCTTTTATATCCATTTCAAGCATCAGCCTTGACGAATCGTCAGGCAGCTGCCCTTCTTTGTTTATATTTGTTATTATGGGGAGCTTTGCTATCTCCTCTCTCTTTATGTGAGAAAGCAGGCTCCTCCCCTTTTCACTGAATCCGAGCACCCTGATGTATCCGGGCGTGAGAGACTGCATCGCCCTGTCTACCCCGAGTATATGCTGCATGCAGAGTCTGGATATCCTGGTATAGGTATACCTCTTTGATTTGCAGTGCATTATTATATCGTTCATGCTGTCGTATCTCATAACCGCTTGTTTCAGGAGATGACCCAGGCCTTCGCCTCCGGAGGGACAGTTCTCTATTTCGTCCGCAGATGAATTTATAACCGAATATCTAAGTATATCCGTCAAGTCATCCGCCGATGTAAGAATTGAATCCTCCATTTCTTCCAGAGAAGCCGGCGGCACATACTCCTTGATTTTCAATAGAGCATCGTCTTTCTCCAGTTCAGAAAAAAGCTTTCTGATTCCGCCCGCGCTCTGGTATTCATGTTTGTTGTCAAAAGCATCCGAATAGTCCGCGCCTGTTCTTTTTACAGTGATCACCTCGGCATCGCATGCCGCAATCATATATTCAAGCGTCAGAATATCGTTGGGATTGTTGAGCACGTCCGGATCAAAATCATCTTCGTCAGTCATCAGCTCTTTTATTGCATTCTCCCTCGCAACCGGGTATGAATTGCCTGATTTGATGTCTGCGGCGATTCTTTTCAAAATCTCGTCCTTGTTGTCTTTTATGAAACCCGACGCTTTAATCAGAGACGACCTGTCCCCACTGCCACTGCCGCAGCATATGTGTTGCATACAGCCGAGCGACTCAAGCAGCGAAACCGCAGCCCCTGCATACCGTCCTGCATTTCCCAGGCAATGTACAACGGGGATTTCAATAACGAGGTCCGCACCGGAGGACAGAGCAGCCCTGCACCTTGACCACTTATCGAGAATCGCAGGCTCGCCTCGCTGCACATAATCTCCGCTCATTGCAATCACAAGAGCGTCGCAGCCTGTAAGTCTCCGCGCCTCATTCATTATGTATTCATGCCCGTTATGAAGAGGATTGAACTCCGCAACAATTCCGCATGCCTTCATTACAACTCTCCGCCTATTAATATGGGGCTTGCACAAGGCAAACCCCACCGAATAATCTCAGATATAAGCTGACTTTACAGTTCGTCGTCCGCTTCTTCGGCATCCATGCTCTCAGCTGCCGCGCTGTCTGCAAAATCCGAATCTCCTACCTGTACACGCTCTGCAAGCGTCTTCATCTCCTGACGATTCTGATTAACTCTTGCATTGATGCTGCTGAGCATCTGATTGAAGTACTCTGTCATCGGCTCTATATATGAACCTCCGACACTTGCAATATCATTTTGCATATCATACAGGAGCTGATCGATATACTCGTAAGATCTGTATTTCATGTAGTTGGCATGATTTTCGGCTTCCTTGATGAGGGCATCGGCTCTCTTTTGGGCATCCTTTGTGATGTTGTTGTTGTTCACAAGGTACTCAACCTGATCCTTGGCCTCATTGATCATTCTGTTGTACTCTCTCTTGGCCTCGCTTATAATGCGGTCTTTTTCAGAGTTGAGCCATTTGGCCTGCTGTATATCACGCGGAAGATTGAGGCGTATGTCCTCCATTATCTTCTGTGCCACATCGAGATCGATGATGCCTTTTTCGGAAAACGGCATCTTGCTCGATGAAGTAATCAGGTCTTCGAGTTCTTCGAGAAGTGACATTAATTTGATGCTGTCATCTTTCATTTTGATTCCTCCTGTAATTTATTTTCAATTCTGAGGACTACGTAATCCGGAACCAGGCCGGATACCTCGCCCCCGAGAGTTGCTACTTCCTTGATGAGGCTGGAGCTTATGAATGAATAATTGGGGTCTGTCATAAGAAATACGGTTTCGGTACTTCCTTTAAAAAGCCTGGCGTTCATCTGTGCCATCTGAAGCTCGTTTTCAAAATCGGTCGTAACCCTGAGCCCTCTTACAACAGCGGCAAATCCACCTGCATTGACATAATCCGCAAGAAGCCCGCTGAACTTGTCAACATGCACATTGGGAAGATGTTTAGTGACTTCCTTTGCAATTTCAACCCTTTCGTCAACTGTGAAAAGGCATTTCTTGTTGGGATTTACCACTATGGCCACCGTCAGGGAATCGAACATTCCCGCGGCCCTTTCGATAATATTAAGATGTCCGTTTGTAACAGGATCGAAAGAACCTGCATACAGAGCTTTTCTTTCCATTAAGCTTGTTCCTCACTCATTAGATATTAGCAAAACATAAGCCTATTATCAAGAATTCACTCTTCTTCCTGAGCCCTCTTTTCATAAATATATACATCGACTCCTATGTTGCCGTATCTCTTTTCTTTGATTCTGTGGAGAAAACCATAAGTGTCGGATAATTTATTATCGTACAGATGCTCTGCGACTACGAGGCTTCCCTCATCAAGAAGCCCCTCATCCTGCAGCATATTCATACCCTTTTCGTAGTATGACAGCTCCTCATAGGGCGGATCCATAAACACCACATCAAGTGTTAATCCAAGGCTTCCGAGCCTTGAAATGGCAGCCTGATAGTCCGAGTTATATACGGTCGAACACTCTCCTGCCTCGCATTCAGCTATATTGGATATGAGGACTTTGCTGTTTGCTCTTGACGACTCGCAAAAATAACAATGAGCCGCCCCTCTTGACAATGATTCAAGACCGAGAGCGCCGGATCCTGCAAACATATCCATCACCAAGGCCCCGTCAAGCCAGGGCATCACCATGCTGATGACCGCCTCTCTGACTTTACCTGTTGTCGGCCTTATTCCTTTCGGAAGCTCTATGTTTCTGTACTTGTACTTTCCTGAACTGATCTTCATAATATCTTCCTCTTATGTCATTCTGAGCGAAGCGAAGAATCTTAAATAATATCTGAATTATCGCTTGCCGCATCACGCATAATATGATCGTATGCGTATTCCATATCTGTTTTCGTTTCTGTATTTATTATTCTATCGGCATCTTCGATTGCGGCCTCAAGAAGCTCTGTATTCCGGGAGAGCATCAGAATATCTGAATTGAGATTTCCGGACTGAACCGTACCCATTATATCCCCCGGACCTCTCAGCTCGTAATCCACTTCGCTGATTTCAAAACCATCGCTTATCTCCGCCATCGCCCGTGCTCTGGCTTCTGCAGTCTCGGTTTTGCTGTAGTTGATTACGTAGCAATATGACTGAAGATCTGACCTTCCGACCCTGCCTCTTAGCTGGTGCATCTGCGCCAGGCCGAACCTCTCCGAGTTTTCTATAACCATCACCGTGGCCTCGGGAACGTCTATTCCTACCTCTATTACTATTGTAGAGACCAGTATCCGCACCCTGCCCCCGGCAAAGTCTTTCATAATAGACTCTTTTTCTTCGCTTTTAAGCCTGCCGTGCAGAAGTGCTGATTTGAAGCCGGGAAACCTTTCCTTAATTTCTTCATAAAGTCTGTTAACCGACAGCATATCGTCCTCCTCGCTGTCGATGCTCGGTGCGATTATATATGCAAGATGACCTTTGTCCAGTTCTTCTCTGACACTTATATAAGCCCTCTCTCTGCCGCTTTTATCAAGCGCTCTTGTGATTATCTTCTTTCTGCCTCCAGGCATTGATCTTATAATGCTGAAATCCATGTCACCGAATACAGTATTTGCAAGGGTCCTCGGTATCGGGGTTGCCGACATTACGCATACATTGGCAGCTCTTGTTTTATTCATAAGGGCTTTTCTCTGGTCAACTCCGAATCTGTGCTGCTCATCGGTGATAACAAGAGCGAGGTTTTTGAAAACAACTTCCTTTTGTATAAGCGCGTGTGTTCCTATCAGTACGTCTATCTCTCCCGATGCAGTACGATTTATCACGTCCCTTCTTTCAGAAGCTTTCATTCCGCTTATAAGAAGAGCGCATTTTATACCAAAAGGCTCAAAATCGCTTTCCATTTTTTTATAATGCTGCCTTGCAAGTATTTCAGTAGGCGCCATCATCGCAGACTGCATCCCTACTGACGCACATCTGTACATTGCGACCTCAGCTACCACGGTTTTTCCCGAGCCCACATCTCCCTGAACGAGTCTGTTCATCGGTCTTCTCAAAGAAAGATCGGAATATATCTCATCTATGCATTTAATCTGATCTTCGGTGAGTCTGAACGGAAGAGATTCTATGAATTCATCCGCGGGATGATCCGGAACCGACGCATCAAGATCACCTTTCTCATTTATGAGCCTGCTCATTCTGACAGCCAGCTGATACATGAGCATGGTTTCATAATTCAGTCTGTATTTTGCGGTTTTATAATGCTGCTCTGATGCAGGAAAATGAATATTGTAAAAAGCGAATTTCCTGCCCGCGAGCTTTCTATTGCTGACTATCTCAGGGTCTATCCACTCGTCGTCTATCTCAGCAGACGCCAGGGCTTCTGCGACCCATTTTCTCAGATTAGTATCCGTCAGGCCGGCGCTGTGCCTGTACACCGGTATTATTCCTCGTTTATCCCTCTCCCCGCCTTCCTGCGACATCTCGGGATTTATCCATGTTTTGCTGCCGTTTCGGGGTCTCATCCTTCCGAACAGGACATATCTTTGACCTATTTTTAGCGTGTTTCTCAGATAAGGCATGTTAAAGAAAGTCGCATAAAAATAACAGCTCTCATCTCTCAGGGTGCAGGTAATCATAGATCTTTTTCCCGATAAGGGTCTTATCTGGATTTTAAGAAGTTCTCCCGCAACGAGGCTGTCTCTGTCTGCTCCGGCATCGATTGCCTTGATTATGTTTCTTCTGTCCTTATACTTGACAGGATAATACTCAAGCAGGTCTTCAACTGTATAGATACCTGCCTGATTGAGCTGCTCCTTTTTCTTTGCGCCTATTCCCTTAAGCCCTGTGATATCATTGCCCGGACTCAGAATCTCAGCCATTCTTCCTAACTACCTCTATGTTTCTTTTAACAAGTTCATTGGACATTATGCCCCTGACCTTGACGTTGATGCTTGAAGGCTTGTCAAGTCTCAGAAGCTCAAACGTCTGCCCTATGGAATCAAATATTTTATCGGACAGTTTGGATATATTGCTTCCGTGTCTTGCTATTATGTATATCTTTACGTCCACCTCTCCTCTTTTGTCGGTGACCTCAATTGCATCATACTGATCCGGGTCTATCCATGGGGTCGGCTTTTCTTTTATGGGCTTTCCTTTTTTATTGCACAATATAAGCGAATCTGACAATTCCAGCAGATCCTCTATTATCATCTTTTCAATAACGCTTTTGTTGACGCCTACTGCGCCGTATTCATTTCTCTCTATTACTGCCATGATATTTACATTTTAACGTAATTCAGGCAAAACAAAAAGCCTTGAACCGATGCTCAAGACTCCCTTTGTTATGCTTATCAGACGGCACGGTTGACCTTGCCCGATCTGAGACAGCTTGTGCAGACATTTGCTCTTCTGACTCTGCCGTTATCGTTGATCCTTACGGACTGGATATTGGCGTTCCATTTTCTTTTTGTATGAATGTTGGAGTGAGAGACTGCGTTTCCTGATGTCTGACCTTTGCCGCATACTTCACATTTTCTGGACATTTGCCGCACCTCCTTTATAATTTCGTTAATCTGCGTTTTCAAACGCCCCGCTATAATATCACAATGAAACAAGTATTTGCAAGGGTAAATTATTCAATTTTTTTACGATTAATGGTAAAATGCATTACGTATGAAGAAATATCTGAAATCATATAAATTCTGGCTGGTAATTCTGGCCGTAATAGCTGTAATTGGTTCGCTGTATCTATATCACATGGCCAACAGATACAAAGTTCTGGACAGAGCTGTTTTTAACGACTTTGCAGACAGAGTTGCAAGTGTATCTGAATCCGGTTCATTTGCGAGTCAGAAGCAGCTGTCTTCTTTTATTACTGATTGGGCAGATGAGAATGCTCTTGAGTACAAAGTTGATTCTGCGGGAAATATTATCTTTGACACTCCTGCGATTGAGCGAAAGAAAAACGTGACTCCTACAGTTATCATAGTCGGCATTAATTACCTGACGGCTCATGAAAACGCGGAGCTTCTGGCATCTGCAGCGTCGATTGCCGCAACTGAACTGAACTCAGGTCGCAAGACTGTCATCTTCGCAAACAATGAAATGGAGACAAATTACGGATTCAAAAAACTCAGCGATAAATACATAGGAAAAAAATCCAAGCTTATATATCTCGATTACGGTCCCAGGGCCTATGCTTCTGTCAACTCATATGCAGAATCCGTTTCGGAGATTATCATCCCGTCCGATACCGAGAAAAACGATCACGACTCTGCAATAAAGATTCACATCAGCGGAATCAACACATCCGCAGTCGGACCCGAGATAGCTGACCAGCCCAGCCCGATATATGAAATGGGAGTGTTGCTTACAAGGCTCAAGAGCAGATCCGTCGACTTCAGGATTGCTGATTTCGATGTATTCTCACATGAAAACATGTATCCCGTATCCATGGATATTACCATCGCTCTTAATTCTTACGCACTGAGTTCATATACCAGATATGTGGATCAGCGAATCAGGGATTTTGAAAGAAAATACAGCAATAACAATCCGGAATTTAAATACACATATGAAATAATCGAAAATGAAGAGGAAATCCCAGCCACCTGTTACAACGCCCAAACCGGCGATCTTGTGGCAAGGCTCCTTTATACCATTAACAGCGGCGTATACAAGTTCACGGAAAATGACCCCGTACCCGAATCCAGAGATATAGGTGATATTTCCGGTATAAACTGTATGATGGATCTTGAAAAAGGATCAAAGTCCATTGTACTGACGCTTCAGTCACAGGCCTATGATGATACATTCCTCAACAGAATTGTCATGGATAACCATGCAGCTGCTGAGTTAAATGAATGCAGCTTTAAAGAGACGCTTCATGTAGATGCCTTTATGAATGAAGAGAGCTCACTACTGAGAACACTGAGGAATACATACGGCAAAGTATACGGCTCATCGGACGGGTCCGGCCTGTCAATACGATTTGACGAAAGATTTACCCCGTGCTCCTATCTCTTATCAAAAAACATAAATGCAGATATAGTGCACCTGAGACTGAGCAGCAGAAGTGCCGCTAAACTTACCAACACCATGATGTGTTATATCAAGTCCAAGGGCAACACATTCACTTTATAGAAAGCTGAAAATATGCTAAAATTATTCGGATTATATATATTAGGAGGCACGCATGAGATCAGATAAAAAGAAGAAAACTGATCCGAATCGTGACATCGACGATTTTCTGTCAAAATTTGACGAAGTAGCTGAAGAAGATTCAAAGGACTTCAGTGATTATTTGGATGAAGAATCGGGCGCCGATGACGGCAGTTCCGATTCATCCAAACAGACTTTTCAGTGGAAAGAAATCAAAACCGTAAAATCAAGCGGCAAGAAAAAATCCAAAGATAATGCCGAGCGCATTGTTGTAAAGGACCCTGCCCCATCCTCTATTAAAGTTGAGAGAAAAAGAGAAGATGATAAGGAAAACATTCACACTTTCCCTGTAGAAGACTTAGCGACAGAAAACCCGGAAAAACCCGAAGCAGTTGAGCCGCAAAAGGCATCGGATTTCAAACCGGCCACTTCCCTGTCTTCGGATGAATCCAGAGACGGCAGCAGCTCTGATAATCATAAATCGTTTTTCAAGGAGCTGTTCTCTTTTATCGGAAGAAAAAACGACCAGCCTGTTGAAATCGAAAAACCAGAACCCGAAAAAGACATTAAGAATGTCAGTCTTGATAAAACCCAGGAACTTGATGAGCTTTTCGGCATAGTAAGAAACGAAGAGCCTGCAGAAGAAGATATTGATACGGTTGAAGAGATCACTGAAGACATTATTGATCCGGTTGAAGAGATCACCGAAGAAGATACCGAAGAAACTGCTGAGTCCGAAGATACTGCTGACGAAGATATTACTCCGGATGAAAATGAAGATATATCTTCTGACGAATCCGAAGATAAGTCATACGATACTGAAAATACAGACGATAATGAAAGTGTCGATGAGACATCAGAACCAGCAGAAGAAAATAAAAGCGCTGAAGATGAATCAACGGCTGAGGATGAAACTCTTGTTGCAGCCGAGGACAACAGCGAGGCCGCATCCCCTGTTCTTGATATAGCCAACAGGATGAAAGAAGACAGGAAAGCGCCTAAAACCGGTTATATACGTGATATAAGCAGCGGTGAATACCGTAAGACGGATCTCGGCAAACGCAAACGCATAGAATACAGAGACATACCAAAGACAAAGAGCAAAAAGAGTGCGTTTGCCCTCTTTGGCGCAAAGAAGCCAAAAGAAGAAAAAGCTCCTAAGGAAAAGAAGACCCTTGCTCAAAGGCTCTTCATGAAGAAAAATCCTAAATACCGTCCGGATGAAGGAGCCACATACGTACAGGATGGAAAGACCGTAAACAACAAGCCCTGGAGATTCAGTTTTCTCAAATTGATCAGAGACATGGTTGTTGTGGGACTTCTGGTGGTACTCACAGCCGTCGGTATAGGTGCATATGTAATATATAAAGCTCCTGTATATAATTACAGCGACATATATGAGACAGTGGCCACTGCTTCGATAGTATATAACGATGAAGGAAAACAGATAGACAACATCTACTACACTGAAAACCGTCGTATCATTAAATACGATGAAATGCCGAAAAACCTGATAAATGCCTTCATAGCCATCGAAGACAAGACATTCTGGAAACATCACGGATTTAACTGGGTGCGTATGATAGGTGCCGTATTCTCATCCATCACCGGTAACGGTCAGATCAGCGGTACAAGTACCATAACACAGCAGCTTTCACGTAACGTTTATCTGCCCGAAGTAAAAAGTGAACGTACCATAAAGCGTAAATTCCTTGAGATGTATTACGCTGCCAGGATTGAGCATGCTCTCAGCAAGAAACAGATTATCGAGGCATATCTCAACACCATCTACCTCGGTCATGGTTGCTATGGTGTTAATTCCGCTGCAAATACATATTTTTCCAAGAGCGTAAAAGACCTCACTCTTCTCGAGTGTGCATCTCTTGCTGCCCTGCCTCAGGCTCCTCATAATTATTCACTTCTCAAATATGCAAATGACGGCGGTGAATTAAGCGAGGATTCCCAGGTAGTCCAGAAATATCCGGATAAGGTCGTTACTAATGATATCTCCAAGAACAGAAGAAATCTGACGCTTGACCTTATGCTTGAGCAAGGCATGATAAGCAAGAAGGATTATGACGAGGCCTATGATAAGCCTCTGAACGATTTTATCAATCCTAACCTTAAGAGCGGAAGCGGCAACTATTCATACTTCCATGAGTACCTCATCGACACAATTGTCGCCGATCTTATGGAGCAAAAGAATATGTCAGCCGAGCAGGCCGAGCGCACTGTCTATACTGGCGGACTTCAGATTTATTCAACTCTTGACAGCAAAGCGCAGAATGTAGTGGCAGAGGAATTCAAAGACGGAAGTAACTTCCCTACTGTATCAGCCATATGGCGTCAGGACGGAGACGGAAATATTCTGAATAATGACGGACAAATTGCCCTTTATGATTATGATGATTACTTTGATGAAAATGACAATTTCATACTGAGGGGCGATGACAACGACATCAAATTCAATGATGACGGATCGGCTGTCATCTATTCCGGAAGAAACCTCAATATCTATGAAACAGAAGTAGACGGTGTCACCGACTACAGCATAGAGTTCAAGAACTACTATGTATATGATGATGACGTTGTCTACTCAATACAGGGAGGCTATGTCAACATCCCTGCTGATTATAAGAGCGGCGACGGCGATGGCAACGTTGTGATTTCCGCAGACTTCTTTAACGATGATAATTATAAAGAATCATTCAAACGCGACGGCAACAACCTTATCATTTCCGAAACGGGTTACTCAATCGGCCAGCGCGTTCGACAGCCACAGGGAGGCATGGTTATCGTTCAGGTAGGAACCGGCGAGGTCAAGGCCATGGTTGGCGGAAGACAGTTCAACGGACAGAGGCTCCTCAACAGGGCTACCAACCCGAGACAGCCGGGATCCTCAATCAAACCGCTCGCGGTATACGGAGCTGCGCTCCAGAAGAGCTATGAGCTCGCTGCCGAGGGTAAGAAATGGGAATATGTAAACTATAAGATAGACCGTCAGGGCACCAGAGGCTGGGGTGATTATGTAACAGTCCACTCCTCCATAGAGGACGAAAGAACCAGAGTAAACGGAAAATACTGGCCGCTCAATGCGAGCAGGAGTTATACGGGTACCAACAACTTCCGTACTGCCATACAGCAGTCCATTAATACCTGTGCCGTTAAGCTTGTTTATCAGGTTACTCCCGAATATGCGATTAAACAGGTCAGAAAATTCGGTATATCAACCGCGATAGATGCTGAGCAGAATGACAAAGTTAACGACGTTAACCCTGCAGCGATGGCACTGGGAGCCATGACAGAAGGTGTAACACCGCTTGAAATGGCCCTTGCATATGCAGCATTCCCTGCAGGCGGCAAAGTCAACTCCCCTATTTGCTATACCAAGATTCTGGACAGAAACGGAGATGTTCTGCTAGAAGGAAAATCAGAACAGACAGAAGCCCTTAATGAAGGCGTTGCATGGATAATGACCGACGTTCTCAAGGGAGTTGTAAGCAGAGGTCTTGCAAGTGCAGCAGATATCAGCGAAGTTGATGTAGGCGGTAAAACCGGAACCACAAATGACAACTACGACATCTGGTTCGACGGCTTTACACCTAACTATGCAGCAGCACTCTGGATCGGCACCGACAACAACATAGAAATGGGATCAGGTTCGTACGATGCTACAGTTCTCTGGAGCAAGATTATGGAGCAGATTCCGAAAGCCAAGGAAGGAGAATATAGAGATATGCCTTCAAATGTAGTCGAAAAATGGGGAGACTACTATACCGAAGGAACCGAAACAGGACTCACCTTCTGGAGCTATGCCGCAGAAAAGAAGAAAGCACGTGATGCCGCATACAAGAAGTGGAGCAGCGAACGAGAAAATCACAAGCACAAAGTTGTGGATGTCAAGGCCGGGGAAAAAACTGTGGAAGTAAGAACTGAGATATCCGAAGAAAATGCTTATAAGCTGGCTGCTGAAGGCAAGAAAGTAGTCAGGCAAGGAAATAAATACTACCTGGTAACAACAAAGAAAGAAAAAATCGAAGAAAAATGGCACTGGGAGTATGATCCGGGCTGGCGTGACGGTGACTTCAGCTACAAATTCGACGGAAATACCTACACGGACTAAACGTATATTTTTAACGATCATAAGTATGCAAACGGCAAAGGCTTCGCTGCCCTTGCCGTTTTGCTTAGCTTCTGAAACCCTTGAAATTGTTATATTTATAACGATTTGTGAAGATAATGTGAAGGCGTATTCATATTGACATCACATTATATCGAACGTATAATTTATAGGAATAAATTTGTTTAATTCACTAAAAGGAGGTATTGTTATGGATCAACAAAACAAAGGCCAATTCAACTCCAATTTCGGATTTCTTATGGCCGCACTTGGTTCTGCAGTCGGCCTCGGTAACCTTTGGGGATTCCCGTATAAGATGGGACTCGGCGGAGGATTTGCATTCCTCGTACTCTATGCCATCCTTCTTCTTGTTGTAGGTTACCCTCTTGTACTTTCCGAGATTTCAATCGGACGTAAATCACAGAAGGCTGCAATCGAAGCATTTACAGAGATTAATCCTGCATTCAAGTTCAACGGTGTTCTGCAGACAGCAGTTCCGTTCTTCCTGATTGCATTCTATTGCACATTCGGCGGATATGTAATGAAATATCTCGTTAAGTCTCTCGGAATGTTTGCCGGCAGCAAATTCGAGCCGGGCCCAACATTCGATGAGACTCTCGCCAGCGGATCTTCAGTAATCTGGGTACTTATATTCCTTGCACTTACTGTTGTAATCGTACTCGGCGGTGTATCCGGAGGTATTGAAAAATTCTGTAAGATAGCTATGCCGGCACTCTTCATAATGCTGGTTGTCATTGTAATCAGATCATGCACGCTTCCTGGTGCAGGCGCAGGACTTGCTTTCCTGTTCAAGCCTCACACATTTGAAGCCGGTTTCTTCGAGACCATTAAGCTCGCAGGCAGCCAGATGTTCTTCTCACTGTCACTTGCTTCCGGATGTCTGATTGCTTACGGCTCATACCTGGATAAGAAAGAAAACCTCGAAAAGGACGCTGTTATCATCACCATCGGTGATACATGTGCAGCTCTCCTCGCAGGAATGGCTATCATGCCAGCCTGCGCAGCTTACGGCATCGACTATGGTGCAGGCCCGGGACTTCTCTTCGTATCCATGCCTACTATCTTCAACGAGATGGCAGGAGGCGCATTCTTCGCATTCCTGTTCTGGCTGCTGGTATTCTTCGCCTGCCTCTCCTCTTCCATCGGAATGATGGAGGGTGGTATTTCTGCTATACTCGACAGCAGAATCAAAGCCGGTAAGTCAGCTAACAGATTCAGCGTTACGATGATCATGGCTGCATGGGCACTCATCGGAAACCTCATGACAACACTTGATGGACTTGGTGCCAGAACTACACTCAGCTGGTTCCGTCCGTTCGGAATCCCGACAGTCCTCGACTTCTGGGATGTACTTGCCGAAGGTATCCTGATGCCGCTGACAGGTCTGATTATGGCTATCCTCATTGGTTGGGTAGTACCTCACTATATTGATGACGAGGTTGAGTCCAGCTCCGCATTCAAGAGCAAAGGCTTCTTCAACTTCTGCATCAAGTGGCTCGGACCTCTCTTCATGGCCCTCATCGTATATGGTCAGATTTATAGCATCGTTGTAAACCGTGCACTGTAATCCGATAGTATCCGAAGGATATAGCTAACAATCCAAGCCCGGCAGTTCAAAATGCCGGGCTTTTGATTTAAGCGTACTCTTAATTTATAATTGTAAAAACGGAGGCTTAAATATGAAACTACTAGTTGATTATCTGCCCTTTCTGGCAGAACCCAATATCATCTCGATTTTAGTACGCACTGTACTTGCAATACTCAGTGCCGGTCTTATCGGCTATGACAGAAACACACGTGGCTCTGATGCAGGCATCAGGACGCATATTCTGGTTTGCGTCGGTGCAATGATAGCAATGAGCACCGGGCAGTTTGCCGCTCTGTATTTTAACAGTGGAGATATTACAAGAATCGGTGCGCAGGTCGTATCGGGCATAGGTTTTCTCGGCGCAGGATCCATTATAGTGACCAGATCAAATCATATTTCGGGCCTTACAACAGCAGCCGGCCTCTGGGCTTCGGCTTGTATCGGACTTGCCATAGGTGTCGGTTTCTATGAAGGCGGCATCATCGGAACCATCGCCGTCTATTTCACTGAGAGATTCCTACGTAACTGGTCAAAAAGAATAAAGGCCACCGGGAGTGACCTTTTAAACAGCTACGAGAACAGCGATAATTCTTCGGAAGACTGATTACTTTCTCTTCATAACCTTCCTTGCAATTGCTATTGCGGGTTTGTATGGGAACGGTCTGAGAGCCCTGTCCGCTTCCTTTAGCTTTTCTCTTATTGCGATATGCTGAGGGCAATGCTGCTCGCATTTGCCGCATTCAATGCACTGCGAGGCAAATCCGGGCTCTTCTCTGAGCGCCATGTTCTGCAGGAACTCATGTCTGGCGCCTCCTTTTTTCTCCATGTACATGAGATTATAAAAATGGAAGTTGGCAGGGATATCCACTCCCTTCGGGCATGGCATGCAATATCTGCAGCCTGTGCAGCCCACCTTTTCCCTTTCTTTGATTATGGCCTTGATATCCTCGACCAGAGATGCATCAGATTCGCTGAATTTTCCGATTTCAGCGTCCGAAGCGATGCGGATGTTCTCTTGCACCATTTCTTTCGAATTCATGCCTGAGAGGACACATGTGACTCCCGGCTGATTCCACAGCCAGCGAAGCCCGAGCTCAGCCGCACTGTAACCCGTGCCTGATGTCTTCAGTTCATTCAGGGCTTTGGACGGCAGATTAACCAGTTTTCCGCCGCGCAGAGGTTCCATTATTATTACAGGTATCCCCTTATCATGCGCAGCCTCAAGGCCTCTCCTTCCGGCCTGGCTGGTCTCATCGAGATAATTATATTGTATCTGGCAGAAGTCCCAGTCATAAGCGTTCAGTATTTCAAGAAATGAGTCTGTATCACCGTGAAACGAAAAGCCTATATTTCGGATGCTCCCATCTGCTTTTCTGTCTGCTATCCATTTCTCAATCCCAAGGGACTTCAGTTTCTCCCACTCCTGCGGAGCAGTGAACATATGCATGAGATAGTAATCGATATAATCGGTGCGCAGCCTGCTCAGTTCCTCGGCAAAGGTCTTTTCTATCGATTTCATTGATCTCATCATATATTGCGGCAGCTTGGTCGCAATGTAGACCTTATCCCTGCATTTGTTCTCATCCAGGACGCGGCCCAAGCACTCCTCGCTTCCGGGATAGATATATGCGGTGTCGAAATAATTGATGCCCTTATCCACAGCGAGCATGATTTCGCTCTCGGCTTTTTCATAGTCGATGCCGCTGCCTTTTCTTGTAAACCTCATGCAGCCATAGCCGAGCTGTGATATTTCATTACCGTTTTTATCTTTTCTATATAGCACTTTATTACCTCAAATATATCCACGATTGATTTCATCTCTTTTCCTTTTCCCCTGATTTTTGCGTTAATAAACAGACGGCTTCTACATGTTTGGTCATCGGGAAATTGTCATACGCTTTAATCTGTTTTATCTCGTAGCCGAGTTCACGGAAGAGGTCGAGGTTGATACATAAAGTCTTGGGGTTGCATGACACGTAAACTATCTCCTCTATCCCGTAGCTGCAAAGCATCTTTACTGCCTTGTCGTGAATTCCCGCGCGAGGCGGATCGACGACTATGACATCGGGCTTTACCGGAATCTCATCGAGCTTTTCCTTTACATCGCCACATATGTAGTGGCAATTCTCTATTCCGTTGAGTTCTGTATTATATCTTGCAGCTTCGATTGAATCTTCAACGATGTCGATGCCGTAAACGTCTCTGGCTTTCGATGCCATGAGTTGTGATATCGTGCCGGTGCCGCAGTAGAGATCATAGACTGTCTTACCTGAAACATCAGGAACAACTTCCAGCACGTCGCTGTACAGCCTTTCCACCGCGTCTATATTGGTCTGGAAGAAAGCAAATGCCTTGACCCGGAACTTGAGACCGAGAATCTCTTCGTTGTAATAGTCCCTTCCGTAAAGTATCTTGTGACTCTCATCGATGACCGCATCCGCAACGCTGTCATTAAATGTGCGGAGTATGCCGACTATCTTCATGTCCAGTTCAGGCTCCAGCGCAAGCAGCATCTCCTTAAAGCCCTCCTCATCAAACTCGTCACTTGCAGTCACGATATTAATGAGCAGTTCATTGGTCCTGACGCCGCATCTTACAACCAGATTTCTGAGTATGCCCTCATGCGTCTTTCGGTGATAGGGCCTGTAGCCCTTGGAGCGGCAAAATCCGAGCACAGAGCGAAGAACCCTGTTGAAGTCATCAGGTACCAGCTGGCACTCGTCCGTCGTCAGAATCGACATAAAACGGCCTTTATAGTGCATGCCGAGTTCAAGGACTCCGCCCTTTTCGAGATCGCCGAATGTATACTCCATTTTGTTTCTGTATCCATAACAATCAAGCGCCGGCTCCATTCCAAGATAGACCGACTCATCGATTTCGTGTTTGTCAAGCAGCCGCCTCAGTGATTTATCCTTGGCAGCGAGCTGCTCTTCATAAGGCACGCCCTGATATATACAACCTCCACAGTGTTCCCTACTCTTGCATTCCATTGTATCTGAACCCCAGCATGGTCACATCGTCAAACTGATCCGCTGTTCCCACAAAATCATTCAAATTATCTTTTACCGCCGAAAGCATATCCTTCATGCTCTCTTCCTTGTGCTCATTGAGGACATCCAGCAGACGATCTGTTCCGTACTGCTCGACAGCCGTGTTGACAGCCTCGGGTACTCCGTCTGTATACACGTAAATGGTATCGCCCGGTTTGAGATCTATCTCATACTCGACGAATTCAACGCCCTCCATTATGCCAAGTGCAGGCATGTGTTTATCATTATAAATTTCGAATTCTCCGCCTTTTCTCATCAACGCAGGATACTCGTGGCCCGCATTACAGCACTTCATTACGCCTGTCTTGAGGTCGATTATCCCTATCCACACCGTAACAAACATGTTGGCGTCATTGCCGTCGCACAAGGCATTATTCGACATTACATACAGCTCAGCCGGCTCATTTCCCGCTTCCGCAAATCCACGTATTGTGGTCTTGCTCTTCATCATGAACATGGCGGCCGGAATGCCTTTGCCCGAAACATCTGCAATTACAAGTGCCAGTTTATCATTGTCCACAAAGAAGAAATCATAGAAATCTCCTCCGACCTGTTTTGCGGGATCCATATCCGCATAGATTTCAAATCCGGGATGCCTGAATGTGAAATTTGTGGGCAATGATGATTCCTGGATGTTCTTTGCCAGCAAAAGCTCCTGCCTTATGCGTTCTTCGGCTGCGTCAATATAACCTTTGAGTGCAGTTACGGTCTGATTGATATCCTCGGAAAGCGATGAGAATTCAGAGGCATAATATACATTTACTTTTTCCGTGAGATCTCCGTCTGTAATTTTCTGGAGTGATTCGTTCACCAGGTGCAGATTGTGGACCACCAGCTGCTGTACGAGCATGGACACCAGCATGTATATAACGGTAAATGCCAGGACATCCGCGAGGAATGTCTCATAAGCCATCCTGTTTCTCTCCCTGTATACCTCTTCTTTCGGTATTCCGACCAGCAGATTTCTGTTGCTGTCCAGTCTGGTTTTGCTGCAGTAAGCAATATCTCCCATCACCGTCATGTTGAAAAAAGTACCGGGCTCATGGCTGTTCACTGTGTTGACATCAACTTCGCTGAGCTTGTAATCAGATTGTGTGCCTGCGATGAAATGTCCGAAATCGTCATATATGAAATATTTGCCCGTCGTTCCCGCATGAATCGTAAAGTCAATCAGTGAGTTCTCATCATATTTGAATCTCTCGTAATTGTCTTTTACATCTTCGATTACAACATTAATATCATCTCTGGCCGTCTGCTCTGCGGATGCCGTCTGGACGGCATAAGAAAACCCAAAGCTTAATATCATCATTACCGATGTGACTCCGAACAGCCACACCTGGAACTTATGTGATATCGGAACTTCGCTGCTGTCTGAGCGTATGAACGGATTGGTCCATTCTCCGGCACCCATCTTGATAACAACCGAAGTGCAGGCCAGCCCTATGCCGCTGAATAGAATCATCGGAACGGAGCATATGGATACGACCTTGAATGCCATCGCCATGTCATTTCTATGTGTGATGAGGACGACATACATGTGGAACACTTCTATTACGGCTCCCATAAAGAAGGAATATACTCCGGATGGTTTCTTTCCTTTGAAGATAAATACATTCATGAATGCGGCCATTATGCCCGCTAATATGGTGGATACACTGCATGCGATTCTGGTGAAGGATCCGACACCGAAGTACGTGCCTGCTATGTACCTTTCAATGCCTCCGATCAGGCCTGCGATAATTCCGGAAACCGGGTCAAAGAAAAGACCGGCGGACATTGGTCCGAGGTCTCTCACATTAAGAACCATATCAACATAGTCCACCCCGAAATGCGTGGATAAAACGGCAGTGAGTCCGTAAATAACGCCAATGCCAACCCTTAATACCGGAGTTATTTCTCTGTTCTTAAGTGATTTCCAAAGAACAAACGTAAGTCCGATATGAAAGAGCGTAATTGCGGACATTTGCAGTATCATTGCGAGTGAAGAATTCATGATCTATTTCTGTTCTCCATAGTATTTTTTATAGAATCCGGCCTTGAACTCAGGAAAACTGTCATTATCTATTGATTCCCTGATATCCTCTGACAGCTTTGATAAAAATCTCAGATTGTGTTCGGATAAGAGCATGTGAGACATTGTCTCTCCCGCCTTAAACAAATGCCTGAGATAAGCCCTTGTGTAATTCCTGCATGCGTAGCAATCGCATTCGGGATCAAGGGGCGTGAAATCTCTTTCGTATTTTGCATTTTTGATGCTTATTCTGCCATGGCTGGTCATGGCCATTCCGTGCCTTGCTATTCTGGTCGGCTCCACGCAGTCGAACATATCGACCCCGTGCTCCACTGCTTCGAGTATGTAATCCGGTGTACCAATTCCCATGACATAGCGTGGTTTATTCTCCGGCAGCAGGTCCGGTGCATATTCCAGTACTCCGATATATTCTTCTTTTGTTTCTCCGACTGATATGCCTCCGATTGCATAGCCCGGCAAATCGTATTTGACTATGGCCTCCGCGCTTTCTTCTCTGAGATCCTTAAAAAACCCTCCCTGCATAATTCCGAAGAGAGCCTGGGTATCAGGGTTTTTATGAGCATCTATGCAGCGCTCAAGCCACCTCGTAGTCCTGGCCTGAGACTTTGCTATGTAATCCTTTGATGCATCGGGCGGCGCACACTCGTCAAATGCCATTATGATGTCCGCACCGAGGTCGTTCTGTACTTCGATTGACTTCTCCGGGCTCAGCATATGACGGCTTCCGTCTATGTGAGAAGAAAACATCGCGCCCTCTTCCGTGATCTTTCTGAGATGTCCCAGGCTGAACACCTGAAAGCCTCCGCAGTCGGTCAGAATGGGTTTGTGCCAGTTCATAAACTCATGGAGTCCGCCGGCCTCTCTGACTATGTCAGAGCCGGGTCTCAGCATTAAATGATATGTATTGGCCAGGATAATCTGTGCTCCCGTGTCATTAACCGATTCGGGCTTCATGGCCTTGACAGTGGCCTGGGTTCCGACCGGCATAAACACAGGCGTCTCAATAACGCCATGGGGCGTCGTAATACGTCCGCGCCTGGCTTTGCTTGACTTATCTTTATGTAGTAGTTCAAACTGCAATGATTTGTTCATAACTATACAATTATCCCCCTATAAGTAATGCAATGTCATTTATTTACTGTATAAGCATCGCATCTCCGTAGCTGAAAAATCTGTATTTCTCGTGCACTGCCTCTTCGTAAGCTTTAAGTATATGCTCCCTGTCATAGAGAGCGGATACCAGCATAATCAGAGTTGACTTGGGCAGATGAAAGTTCGTGATAAGAGCATCCACGATTCTGAAATCATACGGCGGATATATAAATATATCCGTGGCCATGCTGCCTGCCCTCACCTTATAAACGCTTTTGCTTTTTCCGTCCCGGCTGATCTCGCATGAAGCAGCCATGCTCTCCAGGGTTCTTGTGGAAGTCGTGCCGACGGATATGATGCGACCGCCTTCTTCAATAGTGCGGTTGATAATGTCCGCATCCTCCTGTTTTATCATGCACTCTTCAAAATGCATCTTGTGTTCTTCCACGACATCAACCTTTACGGGTCTGAATGTTCCTATGCCCACATGCAGTGTCACATA
This sequence comes from uncultured Eubacteriales bacterium, assembly GCA_900318105.1. Lineage (GTDB taxonomy): Bacteria > Bacillota > Clostridia > Peptostreptococcales > Anaerovoracaceae > Crickella. The sequence goes on along the minus strand of ONJG01000028.1, from coordinate 23,817 downwards.
GGCAATTCTGATGCCTTTATCCTCTGCCTTTTTTAACAGTTCCTCCGTAAAATGAAGTCCGGCTGTCGGGGCCGCAACCGACCCGTCTATCCTGCTGTAGACGGTCTGATACATCTCTTTATCCGAATCCTCTGCAGGTCTTGAGATATAAGGCGGAAGCGGCATTGATCCTATCTCCTCAAGGCGCTCCATGAATATGCCGTCATATTCAAATTCGACAAGCCTGGTGCCGTTGTCGACATCATGGATTCCTAGTATATGTGCCGCAAATCTGCTTTCAAGACCATTTACGAGAGTATAACCGCGGTCAGGAGCTTCTTCTCCTGCAGGCACGGTGTCCGTCCTGCCCGCGAGAATCACCGTGTCTCCCTCGTGCAGGCGTTTGCCCGGTCTCAGCATGCACTCCCACTTATCTCCTTCGATTCTCTTTATCAGGAGTATCTCAATATGGGCACCGGTGCCCTCTTTAATGCCGAACATCCTGGCCGGAATGACCCTTGAGTCGTTCAGTACCAGGCAGTCGCCGGGGTTTACATAATCTAAAATATCGTAAAAATGACGATGCTCGATCGTATTCTTATTTCTATCGAGCACCATCAGTCTGCAATCATCTCTTTTTTCCAGAGGAGTCTGAGCTATCAGCTCCTCCGGCAAATTATAATCAAATATATCTATATTCATGTCTTAATTCTTTTAAATTCTTCGTGTCATCCTGAGCGAAGCGAAGGATCTTACTCCAGTTCCAGCCTCAGTTGTTCCGTCTCAGGTTCCTGATACAAGTCCATAAATCCAAGGTGTTCATACGCGGCCTTGGAGGCAACCCTGCCCTTTTGCGTTCTGTAGAGCAGTCCTGCCTGGATGAGGTATGGTTCGTTTGCATCCTCGAGAGTTACTCTCTCTTCTCCTATGGCAGATGCAATCGTCTCTATTCCTACAGGTCCGCCATTAAATCCTCTTATTATGGTCTCGAGTATGTCTCTGTCGAGTTTTTCGAGGCCGAGTTCATCAACTCCGAGCGCATCGAGGGCCTTCATGGTGATGTCTTTGTCTATATTTCCGTCTGAAATTACAGATGAGAAGTCCCTCACTCTCTTCAGCAGCCTGTTGCCTATACGCGGCGTGCCTCTGGAGCGTTTTGAAATCTCAGTCATCGACTCATCATCGATGTTTGTATCCAGCACGTGCGCAGTCCTTCTCAGGATGTCCTGAATCTCTGCAGGTGTATAGAACTCAAATTTCTCGACTATGCCGAACCTGTCTCTCAGCGGTCCCGAGAGGCTTCCGGCGCGTGTGGTCGCACCTATCAGAGTGAACTTGGCGATGTCTATACGAAGACTCCTGGCTGCCGGGCCTTTGCCGATTATAATATCGAGCGCATAATCCTCCATTGCGGAGTAAAGCACTTCCTCCACGGACCTGTTGAGCCTGTGAATCTCATCTATAAACAGCACGTCATTGTCGTTCAGATTTGTGAGTATGGCTGCGAGATCTCCCGCACGTCCTATGGCAGGACCCGATGTTATCTTGATATCCACGCCGAGCTCGTTGGCTATTATGCCGGCGAGAGTGGTCTTTCCAAGTCCCGGAGGACCGTAAAAGAGCACATGATCAAGAGGCTCACCTCTCATCCTGGCTGCTTCAATATATATAGACAAATTGTCCTTTACCGCTGACTGGCCGCAGTACTCGCTGAGATACTGCGGTCTTAAAGTCAGTTCTCCGGCGAGTTCAGCCGGTACGGCTTTGGTCTGAGTTACTCTTTCATCCATTATTATTTTATCCTTACATCAGGTAACGTAATGCTTTTTTGATATATTCTTCAGTGCTGATGTCTTCATCCTGTACGGATGAAACTGCGCTCTCAGCTTCCTTCTTGCTGTATCCGAGAGTAGTGAGTGCAACGATGGCTTCGTTTCTCTCTCCCGAAAGCGATGCGTTGCCCGTGCCTGCCGCGAGTGCTCCGGACATGTCCTCAGGAAGTGCGTTCACCTTATCCTTGAGCTCGAGTATGACGCGCTCCGCGGTCTTCTTTCCAACGCCCTGAGCCTGTGATATGGATGCGGCATCACCCGATGCGATTATACCCTTGATCTGACCCGGAGTGCCGAGCGACATGATGGCCAGACCGGCCTTGGGTCCGACGCCGTTTACGGATATGAGCTGCTCGAAAAGCAAGAGTCCGTCCTCGTCCGCAAATCCATACAAAGCCATGCCGTCTTCTTTGACATGCATATATGTATGGACTGCTATTTCATCTCCCTCTCGGGCAGTAAGCAGGCTGCTGGTATCCGACACGAAAATCCGAAAACCAATGCCTGCGCCTGTCTCGATGACTATGGCACCGCCTTTATAATATAGATATTCTCCTCTGATAAATCTTATCATTTCAATCCCCTGTAAAAGATCCTTCGCTGCGCTCAGGATGACAGATTATATTATCCTCTCGGTATGCGGCCTCCGGCGTGGTTGCCGTGGCATATGGCTGCTGCCAGTGCATCTGCAGTATCGTCCGGCTTGGGTACTTCCGAGAGGCCAAGTATCATCTTTACCATCGTCTGTACCTGTTTCTTATCCGCTCTTCCGTATCCCGTGAGCGCCGACTTTATCTGAAGCGGTGTGTATTCGCTGATTGGAATACCTGCCTTGGCACAAGCCAGAAGTGCCATGCCCCTGGCCTCACCGACCATTATCGCTGTGGTTGCATTTGTGTTATAGAACAGCTCCTCCACCGAAGCGGCTTCGGGTCTGTACTCCGCTATTATCCTGGAGAGCTCATCGTAGAGCTTCATCAGTCTTTCTTCATTTGGTGTATGCGCCTCGGTAAGTATGGAGTCATAGTAAACCGGTGTGAACTTGCTTCCTTTGTAATCCACTATGCCCACACCCATGATCGCATAGCCCGGGTCGATTCCTATAATCCTCATAATATCAATATCTTTCTCTGTTGATTTCCCTCAAGATTTTACACCATACGCAGGGTCATTGTCTATGTTCGTTTTTTGTTCTTTTTTTCATTTTGGCTTCACAGATTCTCAAAAAATGCTGTCAAGCAAAATATGCACTTTATCCTGCAATAAATGCACTTATTCCTGCAAAAATATCCTTCGAAATCTGTTTTTATACAATATAGCTAATTTTTATGATATTATTATTTTGGCTTAAAATACATTATCCCAATCGGAGGACAACATGAGATTATCAAGGCAAAACAAGATTCTGGAAATTATCAAAACCAACGAAGTCGAGACCCAGGATCAGCTCCTGAATCTCCTGCGCGATGCAGGCTACAGCGTGACTCAGGCCACTGTATCCAGAGATATCAGAGAGCTTCAGCTTATCAAGGGTCAGAGCAAAAATGGCAAATATAAATACATAGCCGGCAATTACGATAACCGGCCTATTTCGGAAAGGTTCATCAAGATATTCAGGGAGACTACCCTCTCGTATGCAACAGCACAGAATCTCATAGTTGTAAAGACTCTGTCAGGATGCTCCGGCGCTGCAGGCGAAGCCATAGACTGTCTCAGTCTGGATCATATCGTCGGTTCTGTTGCCGGAGACAATACCCTGCTTGTGATTGTAGACCACGAAGATAACGTGCCATATATAACCAATGAGTTTGATAAGGTTCTCAATTCACCCGAGTAACCGCTAAGCGATTAAAAATGATAGACCGAATTATTATAGACAATTTTGCAACCATAGAAAGCCTCTCCTTTGATCCGGGAGAAGCTTTTAATGTAATCACGGGAGAAACCGGAGCCGGTAAATCCGTGCTTGTAACAGCAGTGAGCACTGTCCTCGGCGACCGCGCTGACACCTCTATGGTCAGGACCGGAGCAGATAAGGCCTTTATCCAGATAGCGGGCACGAAAAACGGCGAGGAAGTCATCATCTCAAGGGAGATTCTCGCATCGGGTAAATCCGTCTCAAAACTCAACGGAGAGATGGTTACCCTTTCCCAGCTCAGGGACTTCTGCTCGGACTGGGTTGATATACATGGTCAGTATGACAATCAGCAGATACTTGATCCCGATAATCACATACATATAACCGACAGATATCACGGAGATAAAATCCTGCCCGAGCTAGAAAAACTGCAGGCTCTGTACAGTGATTACAAACAAGCCCAGAAGGAATATGACGACCTCCTTAAAGCCGAGGCCACAGCCAAGGAGCAGCAGGACTACTATAATTACGAATTTAATTACATAGACTCACTCGGACTTACGCCCGGAGAGGATGAGGAGCTCAAGGATAAACTGTCACTCATAAAGAACAGCGCCAACATCTACTCTGCCGTTCACAATTCATATGAGATGCTGTACGGCATGGAAAATTCCGTGCTCAGCGAACTCGGCAGAGTGACGGGCGAACTTTCATCTGTCGAATCGTACAGCGAAAGCATAGCCTCCATGGCGTCCGAAACAAACGAAGTTTACTACTCTCTTCAGGATATAGCTGAGAGACTCAGGGACATGCAGGGCTCTCTTACCTTTTCTGAAGCTGACATGGACATGATATCCGAGAGACTTTCGGCAATTGAAGATGCCAAGAGAAAATACAATAAAAACATAGATGAAATACTCGCCTACAGAGATGAACTCTCAGCCAGGCTGGATCTGATTCAGAACTTCGATGCTGAGAAAACCCGTCTGTCAGGTATAGCTCATAGCAAGTACGCAGCTCTTGAAGAGCAGGCAGCTCATGTCAGCGAGATAAGGCACATTATCGCATCGAGCCTGCAGACAGCGATGGAGCGCGAACTCAGCGACCTCGAATTTGCAAATTCAGAATTTAAAATTGACATAAAAAAGGCCGAAGAAATCGGGCCTTACGGATTTGACAAAGTTGAATTTCTGATATCGACCAACCCGGGAGAACCCCTGATGCCTCTTACAAGGATTGCTTCGGGAGGAGAAATCTCAAGGATCATGCTCGCTTTCAAACATATCATAGGCGAAAGCGACAGCGTTGAGACCATGATTTTTGATGAGATAGATACCGGAATAAGCGGAAAAGCCGCCCTCGTGGTCGGAAAGAAATTAAGCGAGATAGCAAAGCACAGACAGATACTCTCCGTCACCCATCTGCCACAGATAGCTGCATACGGAGATGATAATTTCCTGATAACAAAGTCCATAGACGATGCCAAGGCATTTACCGACATAAACCATCTGGATGCCGAAGGAAAAGTGCGTATGATAGCTACTCTGTTCAGCGGCTCTGATGACGGTGAAAGCGCCCTCGAGGCTGCAAAAGAACTCATAGAATCCGCAAAATAAAAAGCCGCTCCACAGCGGCCTCTAAAAAGCAGTGCGGCTATCTCGCGGCTTTTACGACGAAGAGTTCAAGGGCTGCATCCTTGTCTATATCCCCGCTTTTAATATCCCTGTCCAGGTTGTACAAATACACCAGCAGGGATTTTATTTTTTCCGTGCTGTATCTCATTGCAGCAGTATAGGCTTTTTTAAACCTGTATTCATTAACCCCTGTGGCCTTGGCCATCTGAGCCATGCTCATCCCTTTATCCGTAAGTTCCAGGGAGTCGTACATTATCTCAAACTGTTTGCCAAGAAGTGCCAGTACGGCCATGGATCCGTCTTCTTCCCTGATTATGGTCTCCGCAATCTCCAGGGCTCTTCCCTTCTTTCCGGCAACCAGTGCATCCACCAGGTCGAATACGAATTTGTCTCCCTCTCCCATCATTATCTCGTCAATCAATGACGATTCGATGGTGTCGCTGCCTGAGGCTCCCGTCAGCTTTTCAAGATCCGAGTCGAGCTGTGTAAGCGAGTATGTGCTGCCTCTGTTGAAATATCCGCTTATATCTATTATGTGATGGAGCTCTCTTGAAGAGATGATCTTACCTTTTGAGCGCACGCGCTTTGTTATAAAGGCCGAAAGGTCCGGCTTTTCGAGCTTGCCCATCTCATATGACCTGCAGTTTTTAATGATCTGTTTGCCATACGAAGTGATATTGGGTGATTTGTCGCTTTCAATGACAAATACCAGAATCGCCGGGCTCTCATCCGCATTGCCGGAAAGTCCTGTGACATAATCCGCAAGTTCCTCCATACCCGCATCTGCGGTCTTTCTGAACATCGGAAGATAATTTTTTATCACTACCACTCTCTTTGGTGAGAACATGGAATAAGCCCTCGCCTCACTCAGAATATCGTAGGCTCCCGTCTCTTCTCCGTTGAGCACTCTGTAGTCGATGTTGCGGTATTCTTCGTCGACATTATCCGCGGCTATCTTTTCGACTGCCCAGTTCATCAGAAAATCCTCGGCCCCGTATAAAACCACGGCGCTTCCGATTTCCCCGGATTTATAATCATTTGCAAAATCTTTGTATGCCATAATTATCTGCTTGCTCCCCGAATCACCTACGTATTCTAACACATAGATTTTACCGTCCTCAAGCATCAGTGCCATGTATGTACTTTGATTTTATTATTACGTCCTATATCAATTCCTACCGCGCCGTCCGTATCGTTTCTGAAAACCTTGATTCCTCTGTCCTCAAGTCTTTGCAGCGTCTGATCGTGCGGATGTCCGTAAAAGTTATCACGTCCTACCTGTATGACGGCAATTTCGGGATTTGCCATATCAAGGAAAACTTCGGAGCTGCTGGATTTACTGCCGTGATGCGCGACCTTGAGTATATTGCATTTGAGGGAGTCGCTCCCCTTGTAATAATCGGCCATTTTGATCTCATCCTCCTCCAGCAGGTCTCCCGTAACCATCACTTTGATGCCTTTGTAATTAATCATATATACCATGTTGTGCTCATTCGGATCATCAATTCTGATGCTCCCGCGCTCAGCTGTAAGCGGCCAGAGGATTTCAACAGACACATCTTTCCTCACGTTGATTTGCGATTCACCGTACAGATATATGATCTGCCCGGTGTTAAATGATATTGAGTCATCCTTTTGATTCTCAAAGGATTCCCCGTAGTCTGAGGGCATTGCAACAGAACGTACAGGATAAAGCTCTGATAGTTCCGAGATGCCGAGATAGTGATCCTTGTGAAGATGCGTGAGTACGGCAACGTCCACATCTTTTGCTCCCTGCGATAAAAGGTACGGCATCAGTATCCTTTCTCCCGTGTTAACGAAATCGCTTCCGCCTCCGTCTATAAGTATGTCTTCCCTGCCACATCTTATATGCGTGCAGTCTCCCTGCCCGACTGAGACAAATACGATTTCATCCCCCTTCAGGGCATCATAAAGACATATATGCATGAACATCAAGGGTATCAGCATTATCGAAAATGTCTTTTTAAGCAAAGCATATTTTTTCCGTATTATGTTTACCCTCAGCCATTCAGATGAGGCTGCAAATATCAGAATATAAAACGTTAAGCTGATGGCCGCTCCCGCACCGGATACGAGATTTGAAAAGCCGCCGTCAAATGAAAGGATGTGATTGAGACTCACAAGGCATTCGCAGAGGATATTTATACAGGAAATGCAGATGCCCGGAAGATGTGCCATTGCCATGCCTATGAAAAGGACGAAAATGCTGAGCGGGACAAATAGTGACGATAATATAATTATCGGTATATTAATCAGGAGTGCCAGACTGTTCACCCTGTGAAAACTCATTGCAATCAGCGGGATTGTGCCTATCTGAACAGATACTGCCGTGCCGAGCAATTCACCCAGAAATGCCGACAGATACTTCGAAAGAAATGCGATTGAGCACATTGCCGCAAATGACAGCTGAAATCCGGTGTTGAACAGCATATACGGTCTGAATAGCAGTATCATGAAGGCTGCTGCAGATATGGAGCTCAGTAGGTCAAAAGGCCTCCTGAGGTTCACCGATAGTATGCTCAGAGAAAGCACTATGACTGCCCTTACAGTGGACGAGCTCCACATCGTCATCTCTCCGTACACTGTCATGAGAAATATCACGAGCAGTGATATGGGCAGTGTCTTTTTCCTTCCGGAGAGCAGCCGTAGCAATGAATACAGAAATCCTATATGAAGGCCGCTTACGGCGAGTATATGTCCGCTTGAGTTCATATTGAACTCTTTTAGAACATTCTCATCGATTTCCGATTTGTCCCCGAATATGACACCTCTCAGCACGCCCCTGTTTTCATCCTCGAAATGCGAGAGAAAAGTCTCCCTTTCTTTTATAAGATACTTTCTTATCCGGTGGATTCCGGCGGGCCTGCTTTCGTCCATCTGAACGCTGTCTGCCTTTATGGAATAAGCTATTCCTTTGCTCCTCATATACCTTCTGTAATCAAAGCAACCGGGATTATCTGCTTCCGGCAGCTTCTTTACAGTCCCCGTTACTTCCGCGAGCGAGCCTATGTAATACGATAAATCTGCCGCCTCATCCGGATCTTTACTGACGTTCACATTTACCTTCCGGTGATTTTCCGTATCCGTCATTGTAAGCCTCAGATATTCGCTTTTATCCTCGGCATTAAGGACTCTGCCATATATCCGGACATTCTCTGCCTCAGGACATGCACTTTCATACCGTGAATATTCTCCCGCAAACAGCAGTAATCCCAGTGACATGATGCAAAAGCATATTATCCGTTCTGCCTTCAGTCCTGTCTGATTTGTATCAGGCTGCACCACAAAGATTGCAATGCCCGTTCCGATCATAAACATAAGTCCGGATATGAGCTTTGCCTTTTCAAATATAAAAAAGCCGGCGCAGATACCGGCTATAAGCATAATTGTGTATACAACTAGTTTTCTTCTCATCATGACAGGTACCGGCTGCCATGATTCTATTTGTTTTCGTTTTAAAATTCAGTACAGTTTTCGGGGTGCAAAAAATGTCGTTTTGCATTCATAAAATGTCGGATTTCGTTCAATCCGGCATTTTCGGTTGTTACTTAAGCCCCTTTATACCCTTTATCTCTTCAGTTCTGTCTGCTGCCTTAAATACGGCAGAACCTGCAACTATCACATCGACGCCCGCATCTCTTACAAGATGGGAATTGGCAGAGCTTATTCCTCCGTCAACCTCTATCAGATAATCAAGTCCGCATTCCTCTCTCTTGTCTCTGAAGTATGAGATTTTGGGAAGCGAGCCGTCCATAAACTTCTGACCGCCAAATCCAGGCTCAACCGACATTACAAGAATCATATCGATCTTTGGAAGCAGTGCATCCAGCACCTCGGGTGATGTGCCCGGTTTTATGGAAACTCCGGCCTTGACTCCGAGTTCATGAATTGCATCGATGGTTCCCTCGAGATCCTTGCAGGCCTCCTGGTGCACTGTGATAAATACTGTATTATCCGTGACGAAGTCCCCTATATACCTTATCGGCTCCTCCACCATGAGATGCACGTCATAGGGCACGGTGGCTGTATCGTTCAGACTCTTCATGACAGCTGAACCGAAAGAAATATTCGGTACAAACGCTCCGTCCATAACATCGATATGCAGGTAGTCTATGCCTCTTGCGCATACATCCTTAACGTCCTCTCCGAGCCTTGCAAAATCCGCCGAAAGAATCGAAGGTGCAATCAGTGAAATCTCTCTTATTTTAGCCATTTTTCTGCCTCCTCTGTCATGAGTATATATGAGTCATATCTGCTTTTCGAAATTTTTCCTTCTGCAAGTGCTTCCTTGACGCCGCAGTCAGGTTCATTTATGTGCATGCAGTCGCCGTAGCGGCATGATGAATCGTAATCTCTGAATTCCCTGAACAATTCCTTTATTTCATCCGGCTCCGTCTCCAGGAGCTCCAGTGAAGTAAAGCCCGGGGTATCATACAGATTGGTCCCGTCACCAAGGGCAAATATTTCAACATGTCTCGTCGTATGCCTGCCTCTTCCTGTCTTACCGGATATATCTCCTGTGGCCAGCTCAATTCCGAGATCGGCTACGAGATGATTGGAGATGGTGGATTTGCCCACACCCGACGGCCCTGCAAGCGCAACGTTCTTACCTCTTATTATATCCGTTAATCTATCCAGTCCTTCACCGCTTATGGCATTGACACATGCAGTCTGATAAATGCCTGAATAAACCGAGACTGCGGCCTGCAGCTCTTCGTCACTTGCAAGATCTGTTTTGGATATGCAGACGGCAGGCTCAATTCCCGCCTGTTCGCAGGCTGCGATCATCTTGTCAACCACAGGATAGTTGACGGCAGGATTTACAAGACTAAATACGACCACCAGCATATCCAGATTGGATACGGGTGGTCTGCTCAAGAAATTCCTTCTCTCAATTACTTTGTTAATCACGCATTCGCCGTCGCTGTCATTTTTGTCAATTTCAAAATCGACGATATCGCCTACGTAGATTATCTCTTTATCCCTTTTGAGGTTTCCGCGCGCCTTACCCATGACGACATCAGATCCGTCATAGACGAAGTAGAAACCTCCTATTCCTTTTACTACCGTCCCTGTCATAGACCAGTGAACCTCAGCCTAACCACCGTTTTCTGCGGTGTCTTCCTGCTGTTCGGACTTTTCGTCGGAATTATCCGGTTTTTCGGACGGCGCAGGTTCAGGCGCAGGCTCAGGCCCTCTGCTTACCTCAAGGTCTATTGTCGTACCCTTCTCAAGCTGCATACCTGCCTGCCACTGTTGATAAATGACGTATCCTTTTCCGATATTGTCATTGTAGCTGTATGTAACCTCACCGCGCTCAAAGCCGGCAGATTGAATCTGCTTTTCTGCTTCTTTAAGTGAAAGCTTGGTAACCGAAGGCACGGTTCCCATTTCCTTGCCTTTACCATCGGAAACAACGATGTCTATCTTGGTTTCTTTTTCGGCACTGGATCCGGCCTCAGGCGTCTGTTCGAGCACCAGGCCCTCTTCCTCAGGCGATGTTTTGGTTTTAACGGTTCCGAGTTCATATCCCTGCTCCTTGAGGAATGCCTCTACCTGATCACGCTGCATACCTACAACTTTCGGAACAAGACCGTCTTTCGGTCCCTTCGAAATATTGATGGTTATCGTGCCTTCTTTGGGCATTTCCTTGCCGGGTTCGGGGTCCTGCACGCAGACTCTGCCCTCGGCATATTCCGATGAATAAACGTCCTTGCCCTGTTTTAATTTAAAGCCTTCCTCTGCAGCTACCTCCATTGCCTCTTCGAGAGTCCTGTCCAGAAGATCGGGAGCAGGTTTTGTAGGTGAGAATACTCCCATCTTCCATGCCCCAAAGGCTCCGCCTGCAGCCAGAAGCAGCAACGCAACAAGAAAAGCGAGGATTCTCTTTCTCTTTCTTGCGGGCTTGAGCATTTCTTCTCTTGCTCTCACCTCATCATCCACTGCCTTTTTGAACTCATCTCTTCTCTTGTTTCTTTTTTCGACAATATCCGAGGACTCAAATATTGAATCCGACGTAATATTTGTGACAAACGAAATATTATCAAGTTCCTGAATGAGTTCATCCGCTGATGAATATCTCTTGGTCTGATACTTGTTGGTCGCTTTCATTACGCAGCGCTCAAGTGCGGGAGGAATACCCGGCTCGAGTTCTCTCGGCGGAACGATTTCCTCATTGATATGCTTGAGTGCTACCGTTACCGGGTTTTCTCCGTCGAACGGAACCTTACCCGTCAGCATCTCATACATTACAATTCCGAGAGAATAAATATCCGACCTCTCGTCCACATAATTACCCCTGGCCTGTTCAGGCGAGAAGTAATGCACCGATCCGACTATCTTGCTGCCGGTCGAAAGCGTTGTATCGTTGACGGCGCGCGCGATACCGAAGTCCGCAAGCTTGACGACGCCGTCTGTTGTAATCATTATGTTGTGAGGCTTTACGTCTCTGTGGATAATCTTGTTTTTATGCGCCACACGAAGAGCCGCTGCAACCTGCTTGGATATGTCAATTACCTTGCGGTAATCCATAGGTGCTTCCTCTTCGATGATTTTATTGAGAGTCTGTCCGTCTATGAGCTCCATTACGATGTAGTTTATGTTTCCTTCTCTGCCTACATCATAAACACCCACGATATTCGGATGCGAAAGACCTGCGGCCGCCTGGGATTCTCTCTTGAAGTTCTCCACAAATGTCGCATCTTTGGTGAACTCAGGTCTCAATATTTTAACCGCAATAAATCTGTTGAGAAGCTTATCCCTTCCCTTGTATACGACGGCCATACCGCCATCGCCGATTTTTTCAAGTAATTCGTAACGTCCGGATAGTACTCTGCTTGCCATTCTAGCCCTCCATCAGATCAACGCAAATAACGGAGATATTATCATTTCCGCCATTTTCGTTGGCCATGGCTACGAGTTCTTCTGCGCACTGCATCATATCATCAAAACTGCTGATAGTGCCGAGTATGGTCTCATCGTCAACTTCATCATACAGTCCGTCGCTGCACAGGAGGATCCTGTCGCCCTTTCTGACCGGCACGCTGAAGCAGTCCGGTTCGTTGTTGGCGTTGGCTCCTATAGCTCTGGTGATTACGTTCTTGCGCGCATGTACATGGGCCTCTTCCTTGGAGATGGCACCCATTTTGACAAGGTCATTCACATAGGTGTGATCATCGGTAATCTGCTGAATCATACCGTCATGAATCAGATATACACGGCTGTCTCCTACATTGGAAACATACATGACATCATCACGGACATATGCAAATGCCAGTGTTGTGGCCATGCCGGTATACTGGGGCTGCGTCTCGGACATCTTGATTATGTAATGATTGACATAATTAACCGCCGCTCTGAAATATCTGAAGATATCCTCTCTTGAAGTAAGCGGGTCCTGAGGGTTATGGCGGAGAAATTTCTCGAGCGCCTCAAGCGCCGAACCACTTGCAATCTCTCCTGATCTGTTGCCGCCAACACCGTCTGCGAGCATGAAGAAATTAAGGTCTTCCACTACTCTCAGTGAATCTTCGTTGGTCGGTCTTCTCCTGCCCCTGTCTGTCAAATAACCTATGTTCATATGAGTTGTTCTCCGTTAGCCCTGTCTTTCGTTTTACAAGGAACCCTTCTCCAGAATACAGTAGAAGAATCCCACCTTGCTATTATATGGCATTAGGGTTTTCATTTCAATAATGCTGAGTAAACTGCCTTCGCTCTCTTTCAGCACGCTTTCAACGATTCTCTCGTTTTCATCCCTGTTCAATGTGCATGTGGAATATTCTATGCGGCCACCGGCTTTTGCATATCGTGCTGCATTTTTAAGTATGGCTTTCTGCACTGCCTGAAGTCCGGCCATCCCATCAGCATCGAGTGAAAACCTGATTTCAGGCTTGCCTGCCATGACTCCGAGTCCGGAGCAAGGGACATCGGCAAGCACATAATCAAAGCAATCATCCATGCTCTTATCATGCATTGTGCCGTCTGCATGCATCGATTGCACGATGCCTATCCCAAGACGCTCCATGGTTTTATCTATAAGTTTCAGTCTGTGCTCGTGTATATCACATGATGTAATGCTGCCACTGTTGTCCATTAATTCCGCCATATATGCGGACTTTCCGCCCGGCGCCGCACACATATCCAGCACCTTGCTCCCGGGCTTTGGATCAAGCGCCTCTATTGCGATCATCGAAGACAGGCTCTGAATGGATATAAGCCCGGCCTTATATAGGTCCGATGAGACTATGCCGCTACCGGATGAGACAATGGCATTCGGCGATTCACTCGAGGCCTCGGCTTCAACACCCATAGCGCTCAGGCTGTCAATTACGTCAGCTCTGCCTGCACGAAGCCTGTTGACGCGAATAATCGTCTTTGAGGGCTCGTTAAATGCATTTAGTATATCCTCTGCCTCATCCCCGTATTGCTCTCTCAGAAGCGATATAATCGCTGAATTGACGGAATACCTGACATCATCCCTGTCACCCGGAATCACCAGTTCGTCACGATTTCTGACATACGACCTTAGCACTCCGTTTATGAAACCCTCGGAGCCCCTGGCTACCCTGCGCGCAAGGTTTACGGACTCGTTTACGGCGGCATGTTCCGGCACGCTTCCCAGGCTGTTTATTGCATATATACCCATTCTGAGAATTATCAGTGGTCTTACTTTAATCTTCCCTATTCCGCGCGATGCAAGCGAGTCTATAAAATAATCCAGCTTTATCGTGTCTCTCAGAACACCTTTTGCATAATTACGAACAAAGCTCTCTTTGCATCCGTTGTGATGCAAGAGGGCTTCGTTGATTGCCATATTGGAATAAGCTTTGTCTGCATATACGCTTTTAAGCGCTTCAAAAACCGCAAGCCAATCCCTGTTCATTCTTTATTATCTCCTTCTGCCTGCGATCAGGAGCACCCTCAGAAGACTTGCAACCGCTGTTGCAAGAGCTGCCACATATGTCATTGCTGCGGCTCTCAGAACCTCTCTTGATCCTATGTAGTCCTCCTCGTTTACAAGGTGGAGCACCCTCATCTGTTCAAGCGCTCTGTTGGATGCGTTAAATTCGACCGGCAGAGTCACCAGATGGAAAAGAATTACAAACAGGAAGCATCCCACACCGATCAGGAACATCAGGCTTCCGTACGGCGATGTAACGGACAGCAGCAGGCCGATGAAGATCAGCGGCCATGAAGCCATCTGGGTCAGATTGACCATGGGCACTATGCCGTTGCGGAACACCAGCGGTGCGTAGTGCTGCACATCCTGGATAGCATGTCCCACCTCGTGGCAGGCTATGCAAACGGATGCAATTGAATTTGAGCTGTACACCTCTTTTGAAAGGTTGAGGCTCTTGTTTCTCGGATCATAGAAATTGGTCAGCTGGTTTCCGGCATTGAGCACGTTAATGGCCACGCCATGAAGTCCGTTCGCGTCCATCATCGCTCTTGCGGCTTCGGCTCCTGTGACGCCGGTGCTGTTTCTTATCTGCGAGTACTTGCTGTATGCAGAGTTGATCTTGGCCTGACAAATAAAAGTAAAAAGAATTGCCGGGAGCAGCACTATCCATGAATAATCGTAGTAGTAATACATCTCTTAATCCTTTCTCGCAAAGCGGTCGCCGGTCTTCAGTTTGTGTCCCCTCATAAAGTCGCCGGCGCTCATTCTCTTTTTACCTGCAAGCTGCTGCTCATAAACCCTGAGCACACCTTCGCTGCAGTTTATATCGTAATAATTCTTTCCTGTTCCGGCCACGGTGCCGGGCTCTCCTGACGGAGTCTCATCCATAAAGGATTCGGCCTTATAGAACTTGACCTGTTCTCCGTCCAGGTAGCTGTAGCATGCAGGCCATGACGCATATGCCCTTATCTTGCGTTCTACCAGATCGGCAGCTTCATTAAAGTCCGTCAGGCCGTCTTCCTTTGATATCATTTTAGCATAAGTCGCAAGGCTGTCGTCCTGTTTTTCATACACTGCCGTGCCGTTTTCAATGGCAGGCAGAGTCTCGACCAGGAGCTTTGCACCGGCTTCTGCGAGGATTTCGCTGACTTCGTTTATGTCCTTGCCCCTGATGTCGCATGACACCTTGCTTATCATGTCTCCGGTATCGAGGCCCTCTTCCATGCGCATGATGGTGATTCCGGTCTCATCCATGCCTTCGAGTATCGCCGCATGCATGGGTGATGCTCCCCTGAGCTTTGGAAGCAGCGAGCCGTGCACGTTGATGCAGCCATACTTTGGTATATCCAGCACTTCTTTCGGGATAATCTGGCCGAATGCCGCAACCACTATCATATCCGGTGAAAGAGCTGCAATCTGCTCCACTGCCTCAGCTTCCTTCTTAAGTCTGTAAGGCTGAAGCACCGGTATTCCTTCTGCAATGGCTATCTCCTTTGCAGGAGAGATTATAATCTTGTTTCGGTTGCCCTTCCTGTCCGGCTGTGTCACCACCAGCTGAATCTCATGCCCGGCATCAATCAATGCCCTGAGGGATGCCGCTGCGAAATCCGGGGTTCCCATAAATACTATTTTCATTCGTTCCCTCCGTCCGGATTCTCTTCCTTGATGGCTTCGAGCCTCTCGGCATATTCTTCGGCTGTCATCATTTCCTTGGCCACGTCCGGATAAAGAATCCCGTCGAGATGATCGTATTCATGACAAAATACGGTAGCCGCAAAGTCTTCAAACTCGTACTCGTGCTCTTTTCCATCGAGGTCCTGAGCCTTTATCCTTATCTTCTGCGGTCTGTCCACGAGTCCCATATATCCCGGAACGGACAGGCAGCCCTCGCTGGATTCCTGCGTTCCCTCCCTGTATGTGATTTCCGGATTGATCATGTAATAGATCTTTTCGCGCTCCGCCTCATCTTCGCTGTCGACGTGCGGCATTGCGATAAAGAATCTCTTCATGATTCCGACCTGAGGCGCGGCAATTCCCACCCCGTCTGCATTTTTCATGGTTTCCACCATATCCTCCATCACCTGCTTGATGTGTGGAGTTATTTCCTTGACGGGTTTGCACTTCTTTGAAAGTATTTCATCTCCGCGTATTGTGATGTTTCTGATAGCCATTGTAATGTCACTTCCTTAAAACAAGATTAATTCCATAAACGGAATAATAAATCGATTCTATGTTATCCCGTATGGATTTACGTCTATTTCTATGAAGCAGTCCGCTTTGGATTCTGTCATCCGGTCGCGGTACTTCATGTATTCGTTTATATATCCGGCTCTGCTGCCCTGAGGAGCCTTTATTACAAAAACTGCGCGGGCTTTGCCATCTGTCCTTCTCTCGTCCGGCCTGACCCTCAGAATCTGAACTCCCTCAGGAGCGTCCCTGAGATCAAGCAGCCTCTTTCTGAACTTTTCGGCATATGCAAGAGCCGTATCCTCAGAGCCCGATACAAAACCGACAGAGATTATATCAGTATACGGCGGATAATTCATCAGGCCTCTGTGAAGTATCTCGGAATCATAAAATCCTTCATAATCTCCCGAAGCAGCCTCGTTTATCACGTCGCTTTCCGGCTCGTAGGTCTGAATCAGAACGCGGCTCTTGCCGCCCGTCCTGCCGGCCCTTCCGGCCACCTGCGTGATGAGCTGGTAAGTCCTCTCAGTGGACCTGTAGTCAGGAATATTGAGGCTCACATCCGCATTTATTATGCCGACAAGCCCGACATTTTTAAAATCCAGTCCCTTGGCCAGTATCTGGGTTCCGACCAGTATGTTGGTCCTGCCGGACTGAAAGTCATCAATTACCCTGCCGGAATCATTTATATCCGATGCCGTGTCGATATCAAATCTCGACACCTTTGCATCAGGCCACATCTTCCTTACGGTTTCCTCCACTCTTTCGGTGCCCGCCCCGATGTACTTGATGAATTTACTTCCGCACTTGGGGCATTTGCCCGGCAGCGGTGATTTCTTTCCGCAGTAATGGCAGACAAGAGCATTTGAAGATTTGTGATACGTAAGAGTAATGCCGCAGTCATCGCATGTCATCCTGTATCCGCAATCCGGGCAGAGAACCTGCGTTGAAAATCCTCTGCGGTTAAGAAACAGTATAACCTGCTCTCCTGCCGCAAGGGTGGCGTCTATACTCCTTATAAGCTCTCTTGACAGGACTTCGAGATTGCCTGACATTGTCTCTTTTCTCATGTCCACAAGCTCAAGCTCCGGCATCTCGCTGCTTCCTATCCTCTCATCCATCTCGATGAGTTCATACACTCCTGTCTTTGATCTGTAATAAGATACAACGCTTGGAGTTGCGCTTCCCATAACGAGTAAAGCGTTTGAATATGCCGCTCTTTTGTATGCCACATCAACTGTGTCATACTTTGGATTGTGGTCGGACTTGTATGTTGTCTCGTGTTCCTCGTCTATTACAATAATTCCTATATTGTCCAGTGGCGCGAATACGGACGTTCTCGCCCCTACCACTATCTTTGCTTCACCGCTTCGGATTCTCAGCCATTCCCTTAGTTTTTCGGATGTCTTGAGCCTGCTGTGAAGTGTGGCCACCATGCCGGATCCGAATCTCCTGCGAAACCTGTCCGCAACCTGCTCGGATAGAGCAATCTCCGGCAGCAGCACTATGGCGGTCTTTCCCATGTCAAGGACCTTTTCTACCGCCCTCATGTACACTTCGGTCTTGCCGCTGTTTGTGACTCCTTTTATCAGGAATGCCCTGAACTTTTCGTCATCTGCGGCACTGCAGATTCTGTCCGCTGCTCTTTCCTGTCCCTTGCTGAGTTCAAAACCCGGGTCCGTCGGCGTGTCGGTGGCTTCAACTTCCTTAGCCGGTCTTTTTCCGGCTGTTTCGAACATCTTGAAAGCATCTATGTATTTGACGCCGTAACGCTTTCTCATCCAGAGCGCCGTATCCACCATCTCCTCATTGAGGGATCTTTCGGGCAGATATTCCGATATCTCTTTGATTTTGGACTTGTCTATCCTCGGCTCTACACCGGTCCTTACGCAGTAAGCGGGCACGGGATTTTTTCGCCCTGCAAACGGAACTTCTACCCGTCCCCCGACTCGCACATCATCTGGAGCGGAGTATGTGTAGAAGTTGTCCGTGTATACGCTCTTATTCTCAATTACAACGTCTATAAACTGCATAGGGATCTTACAGCAGGAATATCTTGTTCTTTGCGCACTCTTCGATCATGTCATCAGGCCATACACTTACCTGCACCTCTCCGATATGTGCCTTCTTGAGGAAGTACATGCAGAGCCTGCTCTGTCCTATTCCGCCTCCGATGGTAAGCGGAAGCTCGTCATTTATAATCTTCTTGTGGAAGTCGAGATCCTTCCTGTCTTCCTTGTCGTCGAGTTTGAGCTGTCTGAGCATGGCCTCTGAGTCAACTCTGATGCCCATTGAGGAGAGCTCCAGCTGATCCTCAAGCACGGGGTTCCATACGATGATATCTCCGTTGAGCTCCCAGTCATCATAGTCCGGCGCTCTTCCGTCATGCTTGTTTCCGGATTTCAGGGTCTTTCCGATTTTCTTGATAAAGACCGCACCATACTCCTCAGCGGCGAGTTTTTCTCTTTCCTTAGGCGTTTTATCCGGGTACTCATCCTCTAGATCCTGTGAGTCGATGAATTTAATCCTGTCCGCCATCTCGATGTTGAGCTGCGGATAGTGGTCGTTTACATATTCTCCGAGGTCCTGCATGCATCTGTAGATAATCCTTACGGTGTGCTCGAGATATTTCTCATTTCTCTGGTCAGCAGTGATTACCTTTTCCCAGTCCCACTGGTCGACGTAAATCGAGTGGATGTTGTCGAGTTCCTCATCCCTTCTGATGGCGTCCATGTCGGTGTAAAGGCCGTATCCGGGCTCCATGCCGTATCTGCCGAGTGCATTTCTCTTCCACTTGGCCAGTGACTGCACTACCTCCACCTTTTTCTCATCTATGTCCTTGATGGTAAATTCAACTCTTCTCTCGTAACCGTTAAGATTATCGTTGAGGCCTGTCTCGGGGAATACGAAAAGCGGCGCACTCACGCGCTGGAGATTTAAATCATGCGCAAGCGATTTCTGGAAATAATCCTTGATTCTCTTAATTGCTTTTTGTGTTTCATTAAGACCGAGTATCGGCTCATAGTCTTTTGGTACGATTAATTTACTCATTCTTTTATTCTTCCTTTCTTCCCTTGGCCTTTTATTTACCGAGTTCCATGGCTGCCCTTGCATATTCGCAGCCGCAGAAATTCTGTCTGTATAACCCGTATTTCTTTGAGAGCTCAACGCTCCTGCCAAAGCCGTTTTGCTTTTTAAAGTCCACATCCAGAAAACCGGCGGATACCTCCTCCTCGAGCATACTGCCGAGGCTCTTTATCTTTTCATAATTCTTGTGAGGGCTTACCGACATCGTGGTGGTAAAGTACTGCATCTCGAGTCTGGCTGCCATCCTGGCCGTTTCCTTGAGCCTCATGGCAAAGCACACATCGCAGCGCTTTCCTCCCTCCGGCTCGTCCCTGAGAGGGTCTGCTTTTTCAATGAACTTTTCAGGCTCATATGCTCCCTCGAGAAAGCCTACTGTATAGAGGTCTCCGTTTTCTCTGTTGAACTCATCTATAAAATGCTTGAGTGTGTCACGCCTCAGGTAGTATTCTTCCCTGTCCGTGATATTTGGATTATAATAATAAACCGTAACAGCGTAATCGGGAGCCAGTCGTTCCACACAGGACGTGGCGCAGGGACCGCAGCACGCATGCAGAAGAACGCTCGGCTTTTGCGGGTTCAGCACAAGCCCCTGCATCTCATCTGCAATTATTCTGTTTTCCTCATATGCGCTGCGCGTGATGCAGCTTGAGGTCTCAGATGCTTTGTCCACAGATACTGTCTCCCCGTTGCTTCAATAACTTATCAATTGTACCACATTAATCGGATTCATAGAATATGCAAGGCGGCGAAAGATACAATTCAATCAGCGATTTTTTAAAGAAGGAATTCGGCGGAAAGACAGTAAAACTGTCCGTCGATGCCGGCTTTACCTGCCCGAACAGGGACGGCTCCAAAGGAAGCGGAGGCTGCAGCTTTTGTTCTGAAGGAGGCTCAGGCGAGCTCGCCGCTCATTCCTCTTCCATGGCCGAGTCTGTCACCGAACAGATAGACAGGCTCTCAGCCAAATGGCCCGATGCAAATTACATCGCATATTTTCAGTCATTCACCAACACATATGCACCGGTTGAAGTATTGAAAGAACGTTACTATGCAGCGCTTGACGACCCGAGAATCTCAGGGATAGCAATTGCAACCAGGCCTGATTGCCTGCCTGACGATGTCCTTGATCTTCTAGAAGAGATTAACAAAGAGCACTTCATGTGGGTTGAGCTCGGGCTTCAGAGCGTGCACAGGACGACTCAGGATGCCATGAACCTCTGCTATTCAACCGAAGATTATGATCGTTCTGTCGCAGAGCTGAAACGCCGCGGCATCAGATTCGTTACCCACCTCATACTCGGGCTTCCGGGTGAGACCGAAGATATGATGTTTGACTCCCTTCGCTATGTTTGCGAAGACCCTGCAAGGCGCCCATTCGGCCTCAAGCTACATCTCATGAATATAGTTAAAACATCTCCTCTTTATAAGGAGATGCCGGATTATGTACCCTTCGATTCGATCGAAAGCTATGTTGACCTCGTGGTCAGATGCCTTGAGATAATACCGCCTGAGATAACGATTCACAGACTCACAGGAGATGTCCCGAGAAAGATCCTCGTATCTCCTGAATGGAGCTACCGTAAACGCACTATTCTCAATGCCATAAATAAAGAACTCGCACTCCGTGATACATATCAGGGAGCACGAGCTCTGTAATTTCTATATAACGCCGTTTGCACTAAGGCAGTTTCGTCGATGACGGCATGCCGTTGTAGATTGGTATTTCAAATACGAGTGGCTGCTTGTTCACTCCGTATTTTTTATAGGAGTTTCTGGTTGAAAGCGACTCGCTGTAGGCAGCCATGATATTGGTCATATACTGATGTGTCGCTACTCTGGCTGCTCCGTTTCTGACGTTGAATCTCTGATAGTACACAGTATGCTGACCCTTGTTTATGTAGCTCTCAGCAAGTAACTTTGCTCCGCCTTCCACTGCCTTGGCCTGTGTATTCCAGCCTTTTGCCTTCGCATAGATGAGTCCGTTATACAGCGGGTTCGATCCGCCGAATGCACCTATGTTAAACGGATTGTACACTCTGCCCAGTTTCGATTTGCCGTAGATTGCATCGCTTCCCCCGCCTGTCTCCTGTCTGGCTCTGGCCGCAAGGAACACCGGACTTATTTTGTATTTCGAACCGGCTTTTACAAATATAGCGGCAGTGAATCCGTACTTCGGAAGTTTGGACGGTGCCAGTATGGCGTTAACCACGTACGTGGTCTGATACGCTTTTTTATATGAGAGATCCTCAAACATGTATATGCTGTTTTCGTTCAGAAAATGCCTGGGATCCATATAATACGCCACTACTTTTTTATTGGCATTGTACCAGCCCGGCTCCCTCTGCGAATTGCCGTTTCTGTAGGACTTTGGATATGACTTGTGCACAAGCGAAACTCCGCTTCGCGATTGCTTGGCAAGTGCGTCATTCCAGTTGATATTTGTCTTGCGCGCCACAAAAACCCATTTCGGATGCGCTTTATGAAGTGTGCGGAGAGCCGGCTTATATGACTCCGGGAATCCCTGCTGCTTCATATATTTTTCAAACTGCGCATCGCCCGTCGTCTTTGCGGTAGTTTTTGCTGCACTCTTGCTCGTGGTATTTGCCGCCGCTGTGGCTTTGCCGGTCAATGTGATTTTATCCGAACATACATATGCGGTCTTTGAACCGATCTTCGCTTTATACCATGTGATGCTGCTTCCTTTGGTGGAATCGACCGGATTGGCAACCATAAGCACAGTGATCTTTGTGCCCTTGCTGAGCGCTCCGTACTTTGACATCTGAACGCCGGCGCCTTTTCTGTAATTGACGCTTGATTTAACAACACCCTGTATGCTCCCAGATTTGATATTATCTACCAGGTCTGCGCGGATATATCCTTTTCTGGAACCTGCCGTGACATAGTACCATCTGTCAGCTGCAGACGTGGAAGTCCTGGATTTAAAGATCTCCTTGTGAACAGTAACTGCCGTGTTATCCGAAAGTACTGTGAGTCTAGCAGATGATGTCGTGGAGGATTTCCTGAGAATTGCACCTACATCAGAATTAACCTGACCGTAAGATGCAGGTACTGATGCAGCAAAAGACGGCAACGAAGCGGTAATCATTACCGCAGCCGTAATTGCCACTATTATGAAGATTTTTCGTTTGTAAAATGCCCCAATATTCATGAGGGCATTCTACACCTTTATAAGTTAACAAATATACGATTATTACTAATTATTAAAAAACGGGCCGTATCGGCCCGTAAGCTCTATTTCTTGAATCGGTTTTCGTAGATGAATATCTCCTCCAGCGGCATTTCAAGAAGATATGCAATATCCATGGCAAGCTCAAGCGACGGTGTGGATTTGCCCGTCTCTATGGCGCTTATGCTCTGACTCGAAACACCGAGTTTTTCAACGAGATAAGCCTGCCCGATCTTCTTTTCTTTTCTGATCTTAGCCAGCTTGTTTTCCATAGTCCTCACTACATATAGACATAAAATGCCCAAAAAGACACTATCTGTGCCAATTGTAGTGATATCCCTGCGCTATGTCAAGCAAACTTTACGTATAAAATTTTCTCTTGCATTTTTTCAAAATAAGATTATAATCAATCCCCTGTAGAAAAATTATTACTTTATAATTAATTATACAGGTACTATAATATACCTACAGATAATAAAACAAAGGAGGAATGATATGTCAGATCAGGAGAAAAAGGTATTCGATCAGGAAGTTTCAATGGATGAATTAAAATCTGTTTCCGGTGGTTTCGATACTGATTGCAACACACTTGAATTTCGCGATCGTCAAACTTCCGGTTGCGGACATACTGTAGAGGACGGCAGTTGGTGCGGGACAAACGATGCGTGTATTGCTATGCAAACAGTATACATGGGCAGTGATTATTTAAGCATTGGCGTCGCATGCAGGAAAGGTCCTAAATAGAGGAATTGGTTAGAAAATAGGCTGTCACATTATATTCAAATGTGACAGCCTTTTTGTTTTGGTGCTCAGACCCGGAATCGAACCAGGGACACGGGGATTTTCAGTCCCCTGCTCTACCTACTGAGCTATCTGAGCATGTCGCAACTGTGTTGCGCCTGTAAGTGGTGGGCCATCTTGGGTTCGAACCAAGGACCGACCGGTTATGAGCCGGTTGCTCTAACCACTGAGCTAATGGCCCACATGTTTAGTTTTAAAAATGGTCGGGGTGGCAGGATTTGAACCCGCGGCCCACTGGTCCCAAACCAGTTGCGCTACCAAGCTGCGCTACACCCCGACATATATAATTGTAATTGGCAGGGGCAGTAGGACTTGAACCCACGGCACGCGGT
>ONJG01000075.1 GCA_900318105.1 uncultured Eubacteriales bacterium | reverse complement strand
GTGGTGCGCCCTGAGGGATTCGAACCCCCGACCTTCTGATTCGTAGTCAGACACTCTATCCAGCTGAGCTAAGAGCGCGTATGTTTTATAATTGCGGTAATGAATGTCGCAGCCTTAATATAGTACCGCAGGAAACATCAAAAGTCAACGAAGCAGAGATGATTATTATTTATTATAATTAACACAAATTATATCGGGAAGAGACTAACGGGGGCGTAACAATGAATGATTTTATGTGGGAGTGCAGGACCAGGGTGAGGTTTGGTCAGGGCTGCGTAAAGAGCTGCCTGGAGGAAATGGTCGATGAATTCTGTGCCAAAGGGCAGAATATAATGATCGCCTACGGCGGTGGCTCGGTAAAGCAGAACGGCGCCTATGATGATGTGGAAGAAGTGCTGAAGTCAATGGGGTATTCACATGAGGGCAATGCGGATGATGGTCATAGAATTGTTGAGTTTCCTGGTATAATGTCCAACCCCACTTTGAAAAAGATGCGCGAAGGCGCTGAACTGGCATCATCAAATAATGTGGGACTGATAATCGGGATAGGAGGAGGCTCTGTCATGGACTGCTCCAAAGCCATAGCGGTCCAGGCAGGATATGAAGGTGATGCATGGGAGGATTTCTGGATGCAAGGTCTTCCGATGACACATGAGATTATTCCCTGTGGAGTCGTGGTTACCATGCCGGCAACGGGATCTGAAGTAAACGGATGCGCCGTGCTTACCAATGAAAATACGAAGATTAAGTGCGACAGAGATTATCCTGAAATGAATCCGTGTTTTGCGCTGATGGATCCGGCGTATACACTGACTATGCCGATTCGCCAGCTAAAAGCGGGTACATTCGATATTCTTTCTCACATTATGGAGACATACTTCAGTTTTCCTGTCGAAGACAATCCGGCGGACGACGTCTCCGAGGGCCTTATGCGCGGGCTTATAAGGGACTTTCGCATTGCCGTAAAGGAGCCTGATAATCTGCAGGCGAGGAGCAATATAATGTGGACGGCTTCGCTGGCGGAGAACCGCATCATCAAAACCGGAAAGACAAAAGATTTCCAGGCGCATAATATGGAACATCAACTCTCCGCATATACAGATTGCAATCATGGGGAGGGACTGGCCGTCCTGCACCCCGTATATTACAGGCATATATGCAGGGATGGAGAAGCTAAATTTGCAAAGTTTGCAGAGAGGGTCTGGGGGCTGAACCCTGAAGAGTATACAGATGAGGCCGGTCTTGCGGCAGCAGGGATTGAGGCACTTGCTGACTTCATAAATGAGATGGGCCTGCCGACTTCTCTTAGAGAACTGGGCTTTGGGGAAGATGAGCACAGGCTGCTGCCCGAAATATCCGGGTCGTGCTTTATCTCTGAGGGAGCGTTCAGAGCTTTAGATGCTGCGGAGATACTGCAGATATATGAAGAGTGCTGGTAGAGAACGACAGGAGCCGGTTTTATGCCGGCTCCTGATCTTTTTATAATACGTATTAACAATCTTTTAGCTGACTAAACAGAGAATCCTTTGGTCATCTTGTCATCCGGATCCATGAACCATTTAGCCTCTCCGCAGAGATAAGCAGCGCCTGTTACCTGCGGGATGATGGTGTCGAATTCACCTACCTTAGGTCCGATTTCGGCAACTGTACCGATGAATCTTGTGTCGATGAATGATTTGTAAACGAAGCACTCGCCTACGCCGAGCTCGCCGTGCTTGTAGAGCCAGGACAGCTTGGCTGATGTACCCGTGCCGCATGGTGATCTGTCGATCTGCGGGTCATGAGGCTCTCCGAATACCAGCTGGTTCTTAAGGGAGAACTTAGCCTCAGGGCAATATGCCTTGTCGTCAGCTGTCATGTCATCAGAGCAGTAGTTCTCGATGAGGTCCACGCTCGTGATGTCGAGTTCAGGATGCTGAATTTCGAATTTCTTGTTGATCTCCTGAAGAGCGAAGCTTGACCACTCTGTGAGGAACTTTGTGTGTTCAGGTGTTACCTTGAATCCGAAGTTCTTTTCTGTGTCTACGAGTGCGAAGAACGAACCGCCGAAGCAGATGTCGAATACGACTTTCTTACCCTGGTACTCGAGCTCGCAGTTCTCTTTGTAAACGAATGCAGGTACGTTTGTGAGCTTAACTCCGGTGACCTTACCGTCCTTGCATGTGCAGTCGAGGTGGATAATTCCTGCAGGTGCTTCAAGGATTACCTCTGTCATAGGCTCTTTCATTTCTTTCAGGCCTGCTTCGAGGATAACCGTGGCTGCTCCGATTGAGCAGTGTCCGCACATGTTGAGATATCCGCCGCCGTCCATGAAGAAGACTCCGAAGTCTGCTTCAGGATTGACCGGCTCGGTCAGGAATGCACCGAACATGTCGTGGTGTCCGCGTGGCTCGAACATGAGCATTGTCCTGAGGTAATCATAGTGCTCCTCGAGATAATGCTTCTTTTCGATCATTGTGTTGCCTGGTAATTCCGGACAGTCAAGAGCAACTCTACAGTATTCACCCTCGGTATGCGCCTCGACCGTACGGATAACCTCCTTGTCATAAAGGCCGTAGTTGACCTTTGCTTCGAGTTTCTTTGCCATTGATAGCTACCTCCTTAGATCGCTAAAAAATATAAAGCATCATCAAATGCTGTAAGACAGTATTTGTCACCAATATGATAATGCAATCAGAAACTTTGGTCAATTGTGAAGAATCACTAAAAAAACGCAATATATTGTGATAAAAATCAGAAAATCCAAGAGGGGAAAACACAAGGGTTTACAATGCTTTGCGTTATAAAAAATATCGTACAATGACTTTTAAAAAAAAATAGTTCCAGTCTGTGGTTTTTAACTTCCTTTGGTTGATATAACTCTCTTTGGGTGATATCATTTCGTTGAAAAAACATGCGTGTTTTTGCGTGCTTTTTTAAGACACGAAATGCAGTTAGTAATTAGCTCAACGAAGGAGATTCGTATTATGGAAAACATTCAAATGTTACTTAAGCAGGGCGCCGTCGGAAAGCCATGTGAAGCCATCGTAAAGAAGGGCGACAAGGTAAAGAGGGGCCAGCTGATTGCAACACCGACAGGTCTTGGTGCAAATGTGCACTCAAGCGTAAGCGGTGAGGTAGTAGAAGTAAATGACGAAATGATTGTTATCAAGCCTGCCGCAAAGCAGCCTAAGACATTCGTCAAAATCAAGAAGGGTTCCAATCTTGAGATGATCAAGGAAGCAGGTATCATCGGACAGGGTGGTGCGGGTTTCCCGACATTCATCAAAATATACAATGGTAAGGAAGACAAGCCGGTTCTGGATCACGGATACATTCTCGTAAACGCATCTGAGTGCGAACCGGGACTTGCCCACAACATACAGCAGATTGATGAAGATCCCGCTTCACTCCTCAGAGGTGTTCATTACCTGATGGAGATTGCCGGTGCAGACAAGGGCATCATCGCAATCAAGAAAAAACACAGAGAGACAATCGAAAAACTCGATGCTCTTCTGAAGGATGATCCGGCTATCGAAAGACATCTCCTCCCGGACATTTACCCGATGGGTGAAGAGCGTGCGGTAGTAAGAGAGTGCCTCGGCATCGAGCTCGAGCCGGACAAACTCCCGTCCGCAGCCAATGCCGTTGTTATAAACAGTGAGACGGTGTACAGCTGCGTAGCTGCAATCGAGGATCAGAAGCCTCTTATCGACAAATGGATCACAGTAAGAGGAATGATCAAAGGCGGAAATGAAGCACACGTATTTGAAAACGTTCCTGTAGGCACAAGCGTACAGACTCTCATAGACAGAGCAGGCGGCTTTGATGAAAGAGGATACGGAGAGATCATCATGGGCGGCGCCTTCACAGGTAAAGCCACCACACTCGATGCTCCTATCACAAAGGCTACCGGAGCCCTCCTCGTAACAAGAGAGTTCAGGGATCTCCACGGAGCCAAGGTAGGAATCCTCGTATGCGCATGCGGAGGCAATCTCGAGAGAATGGAAGACCTCGTCAAGAAGTACAACGGTACGGTTCAGCACGTATGCTACTGCAAGCAGGCACAGGAGATGCCGAACGGCACCAGAAAGTGCGAGCGTCCGGGTAACTGCCCGGGTCAGGTGCAGAACAACCTCGACTTCAAGAAAGCCGGCTGCGAGTACATCATTATCGGCAACTGCTCCGACTGCTCCAACACAGTTATGGCATCCGGTCCTAAGATGGGACTCAAGGTCATGCATATGACAGACCTGGCCATGATGGCAGTAGGACATCCTCTCTACAGAACGCTAAGAGTATCCAAGCAGGTAAGCCAGGATCTCAACGTAGTGGACAACGTAGAGGATAATGAAACCGTTCAGTAGCCCAGGCTGAGTACAATATAATTCTGGGGGTTTAATAACGATATAAATCCGCATCCCTCAATGCGATGATAGGTGCGGTTTATATAACTGCCGACACACATTGTGCGGCAGACTATAAGATTTTAGGAGGAAGATCGATATGTCAATTACAGCTGAAACAGCTAAACAACATGCAAACGATCCGGCAGTGCTGTGCTGCAGAGCAGAAGCTGGCACAGAATTGACACCTGCTAATTTCGAGGACCCAGCTATTTTCCCGGATCTGGTGGATTCCGGACTGCTGAACCTCGACGGAGCTCTGACCATCGGTCAGGTTCTGAATGGATCCAAGCTTACAAAGACTGTTGATTCCCTGACTCCTGTTACAGCAGACATCGTTGATAAGTTCGATGCAGCCGAAGGCGGAGCAGACGAAGCTCCTGCAGCAGAAGAGGCAGCAGCACCTGCAGTAGCAGCTCCTGCAGCAGCAGTAGCAGCTCCCGCAGTTGGCGGAGTTATCAACCTGCACATCGGCGAGGGTAAGGATATCAATATCCAGATCCCTGCAGGTATCGGCGGCGGCGCAGTAGCAGCAGCCCCGGGCGCAGCAGTAGCAGCAGTTCCTGCAGCAGCAGGCGCAGCTCCTGCGGCAGCTGAAGAGACCGGTGAAGCTGTAGTAGTCAGAGAAATGACACGTAAGCACTACAAAATCGACAAGGTAGTACTTGGAGATGAAACAAAGATCGAAGGCACAACTCTGTATGTTCGCAAGGAAGCTGCAACAGAGGGTGCTGACGCACAGAAACTCGTTCACAGCCTGGAGCTCGACGTAATCACACCTGATGATTATCACGTTTACTCCGAGACAGTAATGGACATCCAGCCAATCGCCACCAAGGAGGGCGACGATGAACTGGGCGAAGGCGTTACAAGAGTTCTCGACGGAGTAGTAATGATGGTAACCGGTATTACCGAAGAGGGAGTACAGGTTGGAGAGTTCGGTTCTTCCGAAGGATACATCGATGAAAACATGATGTGGGGACGCCCCGGTGCAGTAGACAAGGGCGAAATCATCATCAGAGCTCACGCTGTTATCGACAACAAGAAGAACATGGAAAGACCAGGACCTATTGCCATTCATACAGCAGTAGACCACGTGACACAGGAAATCAGAAATGCTATGAAGAAACAGCTTGATGATTCCCAGGTAGTGGATACTCAGGTTATGAAGCAGGTAAGAAGACCTGGTAAGAAGAAAATCGTAATCGTAAAAGAAATCATGGGCCAGGGTGCTATGCACGACAACTTCCTGTTCCCGACAGAGCCTGTAGGCGTACTCGGAGCCAAGCCGAACGTAGACCTCGGTAACGTTCCTGTAGCAGCCAACCCGCTCGAGGTAATGGACGGTTGTATCCACGCTCTGACATGTATCGGACCTGCTTCCAAGGAGATGTCCAGACACTACTGGAGAGAGCCATTGGTATACGAAGCAATCCACGATGATGACGTAGACCTCGTCGGAGTTATCTTCGTAGGTTCGCCGCAGGCCAACACAGACAAATTCTACGTATCCAGAAGACTTGGCCAGATGGTAGAGTCTATGAACGTAGACGGTGCATTCGTAACAACAGAAGGATTCGGTAACAACCACGTAGACTTTACTTCCCACATCGAACAGATTGGTAAGAGAGGAGTTCCGGTTGTAGGATTCTCATTCTGCGCTGTACAGGGTGCGCTCGTAACAGGTAACAAGTACTGCGATGCCATGATCGACAACAACAAGTCCATGTCAGGTATCGAGAACGAAGTACTTGCCTGCAACACTCTCTGCCACGAGGATGCTATCAGAGGTCTGGCTATGCTTAAGGCCAAGATGGCAGGTGAATCAATCAAGGCACCTGAGAGAAATTACACCCACAGTGTAAAGGAGAACAACGTAGACCTTATCGAAAAAGCTTACGGCACAAAGATGGAACTCGTGGACAACGAGCAGGCTCTGCCGATGAGCGAAAAGAGAAAGGCCAAATACGACTAATCAGCTGAAACGAGGTTAATTCGGGATATGAAATACGGTGATAAAATAATCAGGATGGAAGGCGTGATCGTGGAAGTCCATGACGGAAGCGTGGCCATAGATCTCAAGGGCAGACTGGGACATCTCAGGATACCCAAGAGAATGATAATTTCGGATTATGACCTCGCCGTAGGACAGGAGGTAGCCTGGAATATGAGCTTCATAGAACAGGAAAGTGCCGAAGTCAACGAAAGATATCTCGAGACCATAGCAAAAGCTGAGGAACTCCAGGATAAAATGAAAGCTAATTCTTAATAGGGAGGAAATAAAATGAGTATGACAGTTGTCAAAGGACTCCAATCCGAAATCTTCGTACCTATTACTCCTAAGTCAGTATGGGCACCTGTAACAAAGCCGCTCAGCGAGATGACAGTTGCACTTGCCACAGCTGCAGGCGTACATAGAGTTGACCAGGAGAGATTCAACCTGGCCGGAGACTTCACATGGAGAAAGATTCCTAACGAGTCAACAGAGGAAGAGCTGATGGTAACCCACGGTGGTTACGACAACTCCGATGTTAACAAAGATATCAACTGCATGTTCCCTATCACCAGACTTAAGGAGCTCGCTGAGTCCGGTTTCATCAAGGCTTGCGCACCATTCCATGCTGGATTCATGGGCGGCGGCGGAAACATTGAGAAATTCACAAACGAAACAGGACCGCAGATTGCTCAGATGCTCAAAGAAGAGGGCGTCGACGCAGTGCTCCTTACCGCTGGATGAGGAACGTGCCACCGCTCTGCAACAATCGTGCAGAGAGCAATTGAGGAAGTAGGTATTCCTACTGTTATCATCGCAGCACTTCCACCGGTAGTAAGACAGGCCGGTACTCCGAGAGCTGCTGCACCTATGGTACCGATGGGCGCCAACGCAGGCGCACCTCACGACGTAGAGATGCAGACAGCGATCGTAAAGGCATCGCTCAACCTGCTCGAAGAAATTGAAACTCCGGGCAAAATCGTATCGCTGCCGTTCGAGTATCACGCAGTTATCTAAGTCTTATTACAAAAAAATAGGACATCGGTTTTCCGAAACCGAAGATGGGGCAGAGCAATCTGCCCCATCTTTAAAAAGCAGACTATTACAGAAAATCTTTTATATATAAGGAAGGTTTTGAAATGGCAGCAAATGACATTGAACTCAGAAGACTTGTAATCAAGGCATTTCACATGACAGAAGTGGAATTCGGAGAAGAAAACAAAATTACCACAGGCGGCACCATGACACTCAACAATGACTGCCTAAAGGAGCTCGCCGAAAAACACAGTGAAGTAATTGAAAAGATAGATATACAGATAATAAAACCGGGAGACCATGACAGATACACCAACACCATCATGGACATCATCCCGATATCCGTTAAAGTGCTCGGCAAATGCGGAGAGGGCATCACGCATACCATCACGGGAGTCTATGTGATGCCTACGGGTGTTGACGTCGACGGCGAGCAGGCTCACGAGTTCGGATCATCCGAGGGCAATCTCAAAGACATGCTCTACCTGAACAGAGCAGGCACACCGGCTGACGATGACTACATCATCTCCTTTGATATCACATTCAAGAAAGGAATGGGACAGGAGAGATATGCCATAATCGATGCATATAAGATGGTAGAGGAGTGGATGAATATCTTCAGAGAGCAGCTCAAAAAGTTCGAAGGTACCAAGGCCACCGAAAAGCACGAGTACTATGACAGGATAAGACCGGGACAGAAAAAGGTCCTGGTTATCAAGGAAATGATCGCTCACGGCGCCATGCTGGACACATGGATATTCCCTGACCAGCCGTCAGGTGTAGAGGGCGGTAAATCACTTATTGACTACGGCGCGATGCCCGTCATGCTGACTCCGAACGAGTTCAGGGACGGTGCCATCAAGGCTATGAACTAGGAGGTGCGATATGGGAGTAGGTCCTTCAACCAAAGAAACAAGCCTGCATCACTTCAGAGACCCGCTTATCAAGGTGCTCGGAGAGGATGAAGGAATAGACCTGATGGGAGTTCTCGTATTCGGATCTCCCGAGGGCAACGAAGAAAAAATCAGATGCTCACGCACGGCGGCTGTAGTGGCCGAGTGCGCAAGACCTGACGGTGTTATCGTTGAGACAGACGGATGGGGCAACCTCGACGTCGACTACGTAAACTGCGTCAACGAAATAGGAGAGAGAGGAATTCCCGTTGCCGGTCTTAACTGGAGCGGCACGGCCGGGACATTCGTCGTAGAGAGTAAATATCTCGATGACGTGGTTGATTTCAACAAGAATCCCGAAGGCATTGAGTCCAATATCGTCGGTGAGAACAACTACACCGAGGAGGACGTAAAGGAATGCGTTAAAAGGCTCAAGATACAGATGCTCAAAAAAGAAAGAGGCATTAAATAGTTTCGCGGTTTGTCAGCAGAAACGTCCCACCCTGACACAAGCAGAGGCGGCTGCTGATTACGCTCAGTCAGGATTGAATTATAAAAGGATGCGCACTGCATCCTTTTTTGATTGAAATCAGCTGTGATATTTTATACAATTAATTGGAAATTTTCACTTTGTTTAGGTGAGAAAGAGGTAAAGTATTTTGGGTAAATATCTATTAAAGCGTGTGGTGCTTGCTGTTGTCACAATCTGGGCGGTAGCGACCATCACATTCGGCTTGATGAACATGGTCCCGGGCGGGCCGTTTTTATCGGAAAAAGCCATAAGCCCCGCTGCAACAGCAGCACTTGAGGCTAAATACGGACTCGACAAACCCTTTATTGAGAGATATCTGACATATCTGGGTGATGCCATGCACGGAGACTTCGGGCTGAGTCTCAAACAAAGAGGACGTACGGTGTCAAGCATTATATCCGCGAAGTTCCCGGTGTCCGCAAAGGTAGGAGGCATCGCGGTCCTCGTATCGCTTCTTCTGGGTGTTCCGCTCGGTGTACTCGCCGCATATAAGAGAGGCACTGCGATAGATAGTACATTCAGTGTTCTGGCTACTCTCGGAATTGCCGTACCGAGCTTTGTAATATGTACGGTTCTGATGTATTTCTTCGGGGTAAAGCTCAGACTCCTTCCCACACTCGGACTCACGTCATGGAAGCACTACCTGATGCCGGTTTTTGCACTTGCGGCGTATCCGACTTCTTATATTATGAGGCTTATGAGGTCATCCATGCTCGATGTACTGGGGCAGGATTATATGAGGACAGCAAAAGCCAAAGGCCTGTCACAGGGAGTCTCTTTATTCAAGCACGCACTCAGAAACGCAATTCTTCCGGTTATCACATATCTCGGTCCTATGATTGCGTACACACTCGTTGGAAGTTTTATTGTTGAGAAGATATTTACCATACCGGGACTCGGCGGTGAATTCATCAAAGCGATTAACGGACGTGATTACACCATGATAATGGGTACTACAATATTCCTTGCGGCATTTATGGTTGTGATGCTACTCATCGTGGATATCGTATATACCATTGTGGATCCGAGAATCAAACTTAAGTAAGGAGGACAGAAAGATATGAATAAGAAAAATCCACTGAGCCTCCAGCTTAAAATCAATCCGGATGATTTCCTTCCGGCTACAAGTGAGGAAAAGGAAAGCCTCGTTGTAATGAGAGAAAGCGTGGGATTCTGGAAGGACGGTTTCAGAAGACTGCGCAAGAACAAAGTTGCGATGACATGTTTGTTTATTATCATCGTGATAATGATATTCGCATTCATCGTACCGTCGTTCTATCCGTATACATACAGCCAGCAGGTGCAGGGAGCCAACAATCTGAAACCATTCGAGTTCTCTGCAGTGGAGCAGGCAAAGATAGACGCAGGGGAGAATCTCTTCCCGCATATATTCGGCACGGACAAGATGGGCCGTGACTATGCCATCAGGGTGATGATGGGCAGCAGGATATCGCTTCTCGTCGGTATGGTTGCAGCCGTAATCATTCTTTTGATAGGGTCCGTCTACGGCTCGATAGCGGCATTTGCCGGCGGCTGGGTAGACCTTGTGATGATGCGTATCGTGGACATCATATATACGATACCGGACATACTGCTGATAGTACTGCTGTCGTTTGCGTTCAAGGAGCCGCTGCATAAACTTGCCGGTGTGCCCGGCTTCGGGTGGCTCGGAGTTATGGGGGAGAACCTCGTCAGCATATTCGTGGTGTTCGCACTTCTCTACTGGGTCGGAATGGCCCGTATGGTGAGGTCACAGATACTGCAGCTCAAGGAAAGCGAATATGTCACGGCAGCCAGAGCACTTGGCGCATCGAGCGGCCGCATCATAAAAAAGCATCTTTTGACGAACTGTATAGGAACGCTGATAGTCATCACGACACTTCAGATTCCGTCATCAATTTTCACGGAGAGCTTCCTGTCCTTCCTCGGACTCGGAGTTGCGGTTCCCATGCCTTCACTCGGAAGCCTCGCCAGTGAGGCCATAAACGGAATCAATACATATCCGCATCTGCTCTTTATTCCGTCGATAGTCATCTCACTGATTATACTGAGTTTCAACCTGCTCGGCGACGGACTCAGGGATGCCTTCGACCCGAAACTGAAGAACTAGAAAGGAGGGAAGATATGACGCAGGAAAACACCAACGAAAAATACCTCGTGGATATAAGAAACGAGCGCCTTTCATTCTTCACTCCCGCAGGTGAGGTCAAGGCTCTGAACGATGTATCGTTTAAAATGAAGGAAGGTGAAGTGCTCGGAATAGTTGGAGAGTCGGGCTCCGGCAAATCCGTCACGGCTTACAGTCTGATGGGGCTTACTGCGTATCCAGGAAGGCTCATAGGCGGTACTATAGACTTCAACGGACACAGAATAAACGATCTTTCGGAATCGGAATTCCGCGAGATCAGAGGTAATGAAGTTTCCATCATATTCCAGGATCCGATGACATCACTCAATCCCGTGTATACCATAGGGAATCAGATAGAGGAGGTCATCAGACTTCATACCGATAAAAGCAAGGATGAGGCCCGGGAGAGGGCCAAAGAGCTGCTCACACTGGTGGGCATAAACGAGCCGGAGAAGAGACTTAAACAATATCCTCACGAACTGTCGGGAGGTATGCGGCAGCGTGTGATGATTGCGATTGCCCTGGCATGTGAGCCGAAACTGCTGATTGCGGATGAGCCTACGACGGCACTGGATGTGACCATTCAGGCACAGATACTCGAGCTTATGATGGAGCTCAGAGAAAAGCTGGGCATGGCTATCATCATGATTACACATGACCTTGGCATAGTGGCGAGCATGTGCGAAAAGATAGCAGTCATGTACGCCGGTAAAATCGTCGAGTACGGCACAACAGACGATATTTTCTACAATCCGAAGCATGAATATACCAAAGGCCTCATCAGGAGTATCCCGAGGCTTGATGCAAAGGAGCACGAGAGACTAGTGCCCATCGAGGGAACACCCGTGGACATGCTCAATCCTCCGGCGGGTTGCCCGTTTGCGCCTCGCTGTGACAATTGCATGAAAATATGCCTCAAGGAGATGCCTCCGGTCACATATTTTGATGATGTTCATTACACTCAGTGCTGGCTCAACCAGAAAGAAGAATTCGATGCCTCATCCAAGGCAGGAAAGGAGGGTGCAGATGAGTAATTATCTTTTGGAAGTGGAACATCTGCAAAAGCACTTCCCTGTAAGAGGCAGTTCTTTCAGGAGCAAATTAGCCGTTCAGGCTCTGGATGACCTGACATTCGGAATTAAAAAAGGTGAAACTCTGGGAATGGTCGGTGAGTCGGGTTGCGGAAAGACAACAGCCGGGAGGACCATACTCCGGCTTCATGAGCCTACCGGCGGAAGGATTGTATACGACGGAGATATTCTGTTCGATAAAGAGGAGAAGATTGCCGTCAATATGCTCCCGTACAGAAAGAAAATGCAGATAGTATTTCAGGATCCTTACGCGAGTCTTGATCCGCGTATGACTGTGGGAGATATAGTAGGAGAACCTATAGATATTCACAATCTCTGCAGCAGCAAGCAGGAGAGATATGACAGAATCATCGGTCTGCTCGAAAGAGTCGGACTTAATTCAGAGCATGCGAACAGATATCCGCATGAATTCTCAGGAGGACAGAGACAGAGGGTAGGTATAGCAAGGGCTCTTGCGGTGGATCCTGAGTTCATAGTCTGCGATGAGCCTATATCCGCACTTGATGTTTCGATTCAGGCTCAGGTCATAAACATGTTTGAGGACCTGCAGAATCAGATGAACCTGACATATCTTTTCATCGCACACGACCTTTCGGTTGTCAAGCACATATCCGACAGGATAGTTGTAATGTACCTGGGACGCATGGTCGAGCTTGCGGAAAGCTACGAGCTTACCATGCACAGCATGCATCCTTATACGAGGAGCCTCGTGTCAGCGATTCCGATAGCGGATCCGGTAGAAGCGAGAAAGAGTAACAGAATCATACTCGAAGGTGATGTGCCGAGTCCGATTAATCCGCCGAGCGGATGCAGGTTCCGCACCAGATGCCCGTATGCCGATGAACAGTGCGCAGCCGAGGTTCCGGAATTCAGGGAAGTGACAAGCGGGCATTATGTTGCCTGCCACCATCTGGATAGGGTAAAATAGAGCTTGCCAATTAAAAATACGTCAGCATTATGCAGGGCATATTGCAGATAAATGGTTCGTTGTTATAGCATTTTATTTCTATGGAGGGCTTATTTATGAAGAAAAGATTAATAGTTCTTATGTTAGCGCTTGCCATGCTCGTCGTTCAGCTGTCCGCTTGCGGCGGGGGCAATTCCGGTGACAGCGGCGATTCAGGTGCGGCGGCAGAGAAGCAGCTTGTGGTTCAGGTCGGGCCTAACCCCGAGACACTCGACCCTGCACTCAACAGCGCAGTTGACGGTGCCAACACCATTCTGCATCTCTTTGAGGGTCTTCTCATCGTGGATAAGGACGGACAGCTTGCACCGGGACAGGCTGAGAGCTGGGAAACTTCCGAGGACGGGCTCACATGGACATTCCATCTGAGAGACGGCCTCAAATGGTCAGACGGTTCCGATCTCACAGCCAAGGACTTTGAATACAGCTGGAAGCGTATCGCAGCTGCCGAGACTGCAGCTCCCTATGCTGAGACAGTACTCAGCCCGATTAAGGGATTTGAGGAAGCGGCAGGAACACCTGCAGAGACAGACGAAGAAGGAAATGTTACAAAGGAAGCGATTCCGGGCAACCTCGATGCACTTGCCATCAAAGCAGTTGACGACAAGACACTGGAAGTTCAGCTTTCGGCTCCTTGCACATTCTTCGGAAGCCTGGCAGCATTCGCTACAATGATGCCGGTTCAGCAGGCTACAATTGAGAAAAACGGGGACGCATGGGCAACATCTCCTGAAACTTATATCTCAAACGGACCTTTCAAGATGTCCGAGTGGGAGCAGGGTTCTCATATCACGGTTGTAAAGAATCCTGACTACTGGGATGCTGATTCCATCAAACTCGACTCCATCAAGTTTATGCTGATTGAGGATGCAAACGCTGCATACAGCGCATACCAGAATGGCGAAGTGTCCTTCATCAAGGACGTTCCGACTGAAGAAATTCCGAGCCTTGAGGGTAATGAAGAATTCCACGTAGATCCTATTATCGGAACATACTATCTGAACCTCAACTGCAACATGGACGTGTTCAAGGATGCCAAGGTACGTAAAGCTCTGTCACTCGCAATCGACCGTAAGTATGTCGCTGAGACAATCATGCAGGGCACGTATACAGCAGCCGGAAACTTCATGGGACCGGGCTGGAAGGATACAGACGGATCTGAGTTCCTTGACAACTCGAACGGCGGCAAGCCATACATTAATGTAGACAACTTCGAGGCTGACCTTGCAGAGGCCAAGAAGCTCATGGAAGAGGCCGGATATCCGGGCGGACAGGGATTCCCTGAAATCACATACTCAACCAATGACACCGGTTACCACAAGGCTGTTGCAGAGTATCTGCAGCAGGCATGGGGCGAGCTCGGAATCAACGTCAAAGTTGATATCGTAGAGTGGGCTTCATTCACACCGATGAGACGTAACGGTGAATACGAGACAGCACGTAACGGATGGGTA
This sequence comes from uncultured Eubacteriales bacterium, assembly GCA_900318105.1. Lineage (GTDB taxonomy): Bacteria > Bacillota > Clostridia > Peptostreptococcales > Anaerovoracaceae > Crickella. The sequence continues at coordinate 5,882 of ONJG01000075.1, read as the reverse complement.
GGCGACTACGACGATCCGTCCAATATGCTCGATTTACTGTATTCCAGCAACGGAAACAACGACGGAAAATATAACAATCCTAAGTACGATGAACAGATGGATATCGCAAGGAGCACAACCGATCTCAAGAAGAGGTCGGATGCACTTCACAAAGCAGAGGACATCCTCATGGAAGATGCCGGATGCGTACCGGTTGCATACTACAACGACTTCTGGCTGCAGAGCTCCAAGATCGACGGTATGTGGCACTCACCGTACGGATACTGGTACTTTATGTATGCTGACATCAACGAGTAACTGACACCCGGTGAGAACGCATACGATAACAACTGAACTATTCTCAATAGAGGGCGACCGCATCACCGGATGCGGTCGTTCTTATAATGCGGCGAAACACTTATTTGCTTGGTTCTGTGTTATACTATTTATATGTTTACACATCTGCACCTACATACCGAATACAGCCTGCTCGACGGAATGAACAGGATATCCGAGCTTCCTCAGTATATAAAGGATCTCGGGATGAACGCCTGCGCGATCACAGATCACGGGGCGATGTTCGGCGTGGTTGATTTCTACAAGGCCTGCAAAAAAGCGGGCATAAAACCGATTATAGGATGCGAGGTGTACACAGCGGCGAGGACCATGTTCGATAAGGACTCAGAGCGCGACCGCTACTCGGGACATCTGATATTGCTGGCCGAAACCCAGCAGGGATATTCCAATCTTGTAAAGATAGTTTCCAGGAGCTATGTGGACGGCTTTTATTACAAGCCGCGCGTTGACAAAAATCTGCTCAGGCAGTACAGCGAGGGGATAATATGCCTCTCGGGTTGCCTTGCAGGCAACGTTCAGCGCATGCTGAACCTCGCCGATTACGACGGGGCGAGGCGAGAGGCACTGGAATTGCTCGATATCTTCGGGCATGGCAATTTCTTTCTTGAAATCCAGAATCATCATCTCGAAGAGGATCCGCGCGTCATGGAAGGGCTCAAAGAACTGAGTGCAGATATAGGCGTGCCTCTTGTTGCGACCAATGACGCACATTATATGAAGAGACAGGATGCGACCGCTCAGGACGTTCTGATGTGCATACAGACACAGGCATCCGTCAGCGAAAAGGACCGCATGAGATTCGAAAATGACGAGTTCTACGTCAAGTCCGAGGCTGAGATGCTGGAGCTTTTCCCCGATATACCCGATGCTGTGGAGAGGTCACAGGAGATAGCGGACAGATGCGATGTCAATTTTACGTTCGGGGATTATCATCTGCCGGAGTACATACCGCCGGACGGCAAATCCACTGAAGAGTATCTGAGAGAGCTCTGCATCAGGGGCCTGGAGAAAAGATATGGAAGGGAAGCTGTTTCGGCAGAATCTCCGTACAGGCAGAGGCTGGAGACGGAGCTCAAGGTCATCGAGGGCATGGGATATGTCGAATATTTCCTGATAGTATGGGACTTTATCCATTACGCCAAGACTAACGGAATAGCAGTCGGTCCCGGCAGGGGCTCTGCCGCAGGCAGCATAGTAGCATATTCTCTTGATATAACGGAAATTGATCCGATCAAATACAATCTCATCTTTGAAAGGTTTTTAAATCCCGAGAGGGTGAGCATGCCGGATATCGACATAGATTTCTGCATCGAAAGAAGGCAGGAAGTGATTGATTATGTCGTCAGAAAATACGGGCATGACAAGGTTTCACAGATAATAACATTCGGTACCCTAAAGGCCAAGGCAGCCGTCAGGGACATAGCAAGAGCCCTTGATGCGACATATGCAGAGGGAGATGAGATAGCCAAGGCAATTCCGAATGAGCTTGGAATCACAATAGCGAAGGCTCTTGAAGTGAATCAGGATCTCAGGAGAAGATATGAGAGCGAACCGCTCGTAAAACAAGTGCTCGATCTTTCGATGGCGCTTGAGGGCCTGCCGAGGCATGCATCCACTCACGCTGCCGGCATCGTAATATCCAAGATGCCGCTCGATGAATACGTGCCGCTCTATGCATCGGACAAGGGAGTTGCCACACAGTTCAATATGACGACCATAGAGGAGCTCGGACTTCTCAAGATGGACTTCCTGGGCCTCAGGAACCTCACCGTGATAAGGGATGCCCTCGATATGATAGAGAGGAATCACGGAGTGAGGATAGATTTCTCATCCATGGGATATGACGATCCAGCGGTATACAAGCTCATCTCGGATGGAAATACCAAGGGAGTGTTCCAGCTCGAAAGCGGCGGCATGACCGACTTTATGAAGAACCTCAAGCCGAGCTGCTTTGAGGATATAGTCGCGGGCATAGCTCTTTACAGACCGGGTCCTATGGACTCCATCCCAAAATATATAGAGAACAAAAAACACCCGGAGAATATTAAATATGTAGATAAACATCTCGAGCCGATTCTGGGGGTTACTTACGGCTGCCTGATTTATCAGGAGCAGGTAATGCAGATTGTAAGGGAGCTCGGCGGTTATTCGTTTGGAAGGTCGGATCTCGTAAGGCGTGCCATGAGCAAGAAAAAAATGGACGTCATGCTCGAGGAAAAGGAAAACTTCATAAACGGAAAGAAAGATGCAGCCGGAAATATCGAGATAGCGGGCTGCGTTGCCAACGGAGTGCCGGCATGGGCGGCCGAAAACATATTCGAAGATATGGTCAGCTTTGCTTCATACGCATTCAATAAATCCCATGCTGCAGCATATGCGGTGATTTCATACCAGACGGCATATCTCAAATGTCACTATCCGGTGGAATTCATGGCGGCTCTCATGACCAGTATGGCAGGCGATGCCAGGCACACGGCGGACTATGTCAGAAACTGCAGGGAGATGGGGATAGCCCTGGATCCGCCGTCGGTTCTCAAGAGTCAAAAGAATTACTCTGCAGAGGGAGGCCGGATCAGATTCGGGCTTCTCAGCGTCAAGAACGTCGGCGAGGGCATTATAGATGCGATCATAAAGGCCAGAAGCGACAGCGGTGCCACGCACGATATCTACAGATTTATCGAGTCAATCGATGCGGGTGAGCTGAACCGTAAGGCAGTGGAATCCCTGATAAGGGCCGGGGCTTTTGATGACATCAATCCCAACAGAGCGGTCATGATGGCTGTGTGCGATGATGCCGTAAAGAGAGCCCAGAATATGGCCAAACGCGGTAATAAAGCTCAGATGAGCCTCTTCGATCTCGATGATTTCGATGACGAAAGCCTGGAGACCCCGGCTCTTCCGGTGCTTTCAGACTTTGATAAGGACACCAAGCTTTCGCTTGAAAAAGAGATGCTTGGAGTATATCTCTCGGGTCATCCGCTGGATGAATACGCGGAACTGATAGAGAAGAATACCAGTGCGAGCACCGCGGAACTCACATCGGGCGGAGAGGAATTCCGCTCTGAGAATGACGATGAGAGCATGGTAATAAACACTTCCAGATTCAAGGATGGAGACAGGGTCATTATAGCCGGCATGGTAAGCGGAGTGCGCACCATGATAACCAGGAAGTCCCAGGAAATGGCGCGCATGTCGGTTGAGGACTTTGAGGGCATCATAGATGTCATCGTATTTCCAAAGGTGTTTGAAAAAAGCAGAAATCTTATCTCAAACGATGAGATAGTAGGCATATCCGGCAGGATAAGCTTTAAGGATGAAAGCGATGCCGAGATACTCGCAGAAGACATAGTTCCGATTGAGAGGATTTCCGACCTTACGACCAATCACGGCAGAGAGCAGCGCTACGGTGGCAGACCGGAGGCGAGGCAGGCAGATGCCGGAGCTCCGGTAAATCCCGTTAAAATAAGGGTAAGCAGCGATGTACTGGCAGCACATCAGGACGTCAAGGGCGTTCTCATGCACATCACGGACATGATAAGTCTGTATCCGGGAGAAAGGGACGTTCTGGTATACCTTCCGGACGGCAGGATGGTGCGAGTCAACAGGGAAAGCAGAATCAATCTGACGGATGACCTCAGGGACAAGCTCATCAGGGTGTTCGGCTCAGACAATGTAAAATTCTGACAAGGTAATAAATGGGTAAAAGCATAGTTATATACACAAGCAAAAGAGGATCTACGAAACAGTATGCCGAGTGGATAGCAGAGGAGCTTTCCTGCGATGCTGTTCCGCTTTCCGCTGCAAAGGAACTTAATCTCCACGGATATGACTGCATCATATACGGCGGCTGGATAAGAGGGTCCGGCATAGTGGACTTCGACAAGTTCGCAAAGATGCTCGACGATGAACTGATGGACAGGCTCATCGTGTACGGAGTCGGCATGGCAGATGAGACTGCGGAGAATTATGCTCAGGTATGGGGCTACAGCATAGGTAAAATCGACCCGAAGAACGAAAAGAGGATACTCCTGTACATACTCGGCGGCAGATACGACCCGCAGAATGTAAAGGGAATGGACTCATTTCTTATGAAGATTATGAGAAGCGTCCTCATATCCGGCAGCACGAGCGATGCGAAATTGCGCATGAACTTCATGAAGGAGCGCATCGACAAAGGCGTGGACATGGTAAAGAAAGAGAATGTCAATTCGCTTGTAAATGACGCACGGAAGATGATTGGTAAAGATTCTTCGCTTCGCTCAGAATGACATAATGCTCAGAATGACCGAGCAGAAGGAAAGAGGAAGTTGCAGTGAAAAAGGCAGGTAAGATATTAATACTGGATATCATACTCGCGCTTTTAGTGGCGGGTACTTATTTCGGGTTACCGTATCTTGAGCCGCTAATCAGGAACTCCCCGGAAGTTGCACAAGAGATAATCAGCGGAATCGAAAACGTACCTGATGCTGAGGATGTACAGCGGCTGATAAGAGAAGATGAACTTGATGAATGGTATCTGATGCTTGTAAATCCGGACAAAGCAATGCCGGAAGATATGGAAGTCCAGACAGCATCCGTTGAGGGCGGATATGAGGTGGATGAGAGGATCAGGGAGCCTCTGGAACAGATGCTCTCGGATTGCAGGGAAGCCGGATACAGTCCGCAGATTATATCGGCATTCAGAACGCGTGCGGATCAGGAATTCCTGTACGACAGGACGGCAAATAAAAATGACACTGCCAAGCCGGGTCATTCGGAGCATGAATGCGGACTGGCGCTGGATATAATAGACTCATCTTCTGCAGGATGGGCAGATCCTCTCATAGACAAGCAGGAAGAGCTGCCTGCACAGAAGTGGCTCATGGAGAATTGTCAGAACTACGGATTCATTCTCAGATATCCGAAGGATAAGGAAGACATAACACAGATTATATACGAACCATGGCACTACAGGTATGTCGGCAAAGAACATGCCAAGACCATAATGGAAAGCGGCATGTGCCTGGAGGAATATATAGAAACGCTGAAAATTCAATGAAAATATGATTAAAAAAGTGCAAAATAATGCTTGCATGAGACGCGCTCGTGTAATAAAATATACGAGCGCGTTTGCGCGACTGTAAATTATTTGTCACACCGGAGCGAGCCGCGGTGCCCTTGTAAAAAGTGGGGTTGAAGGCAGAATGCTGGCGGTGGAAGTTAATTAACCGGAGGTATTATTTATGTCAGTAGTATCAATGAAACAACTGCTGGAAGCAGGTGTTCATTTCGGACACCAGACTAGAAGATGGAACCCTAAGATGGCTCCGTACATCTTCGCAGAGAGAAACGGCATCTACATCATCGACCTGCAGCAGACTGTGGGACTCATCGATGAGGCCTACGACTTCATGAGAAAAGTAGGCGAGAGCGAAAAACCCGTTCTCTTTGTAGGAACAAAGAAACAGGCTCAGGCTGCCATCAAGGACGAGGCAGAGAGATGCGGAATGTTCTACGTAAACGAGAGATGGCTGGGCGGAATGCTCACCAACCACAAGACCATCAGC